>JACRCY010000032.1 GCA_016218785.1 Deltaproteobacteria bacterium | reverse complement strand
GGCGGACGAAGGTGAGCCGCTGCCGCCGCTGCCGGTCGTCAGCGAGCCGGGGTAGCGCGCCCGCACGGTCCGGTCAGCGCCGCCGGCCCGCGACGACACCGGGTCCGCGTCGGCGGCGCCCGTGGCGCCCGCAGGCCCTCGGTGAGAGGCTCTCCGCCACGCCGGCCCATGTGCGCCGCCGCCACGCAAGCGGCCTCCATCGGAGTTGACGGAGCCTGGAGCTATCGCACCCACCGGACTATACGCCAGAACACCGAACGGCGTATAGTACTCCCCGTGGACCCCCTCTTCGACCGGCTCGCGCTGCTGGCGCAGACCGCCTACGCCCGGCTCCTCGATCAGCTCCTGGTCTCGTCGGTCGGTGACCTCGCGAGCGGCGTGTCGCTGGTGTCCAAGAACATCCGCGGGCGCCGCTACTGGTACGCCCAGACCCGCCGGACGGGCAAGAAGGTGCAGACCTACGTCGGTCCCGACTCCCCCGAGACCGCGCGGCTGGTCGAACGCTGGCGCGTCGCGCGCGCCGAGGCCTCGGCGCGTTCCGAGCTCATCGCCATCGCCCGCGCCGGCGGCGCCTACGTGCTGCCGGCCGCCGAGGCTCGGGTGCTCGCCCTGCTCGCCCCGGTGTTCCGCATGGGCGGCGTGCTGGTGGGCTCCCACGCGTTCGCGGTCCTGGGGAACTCGCTCGGCGTCCGCTGGCGCGAGGCGCTGGTTCGCACCGAGGACATCGACCTGGCCGCCGACGCCCACATCGACGTGGCGGTCGGGCGGGAGCTCAAGTCGGTCGAGTTGGACACGCTCCTTGGTGGCGCCATCCCCCGCATCCCGCTGCTCCACCCGACCTACCCGGCCACCTCGTTCCAGGTCCGCGGAACCTCCATCGAGGTCGATGTGCTGACGCCGCTCGTCGGTCGCGAGCGATCCCGGCCGGTCACCATCGCGGCGCTGGGTGCCGCCGCGAGCCCTCTGCGCTTCCTCGACTACCTGGTCGAGGAGACCCAGCCCGGGGCGGCGCTCGGCGGCGAGGGCGTCCTCGTCACGGTGCCGCGCCCCGGGCGCTTCGCCCTGCACAAGCTGATCGTCGCGTCGCGCCGCAGGCCCGCCGGGGCCGCGGTGACGAAGGCCCGCAAGGATCGGGCGCAGGCGAGCGCCTTGATCCGCGTCCTCGCCGAGGAGCTGCCCGGGGAGCTGAGCCTCGCCTGGAAGGCGCTCGCCGCGCGCGGCCCGTCGTGGCGCGCCGCGGTCGCAGCTTCCGTCCGATTGCTCGAGCCGGAGGTGGCCGCGATGCTCCGGGCCCACGGCGTTCGCTGAGGCACGAACGCGCAGGACGACGGACGAGCGCCCCGCGCGCAGGACGTCGCCGATCTCGAGCGACTCGAGGCGACCGGTGACCGCCGAGCTCACGGTGGCCGCAGTGGCGTCGCGCCTGGAGGAGCTCCGCCGGCTGTACGTGCCGGAGCGGATCGAAGCGGCGCGGGAACGCCTCGCTCGCGAACGGCCGGTGCCCGCGGAGCCTTTCGCACTCGCGGTGGCGCGCTCGCTGGCGGAGCTGCGCGCGCTCTGCGAGTTGGCGCAGCACCTGCACGCTGGTCGCCGTCGCTGATTCGGCGATCACGAAGCAGGCTACGGAGGAGGGAGCCCGCCCGTGGAAGCGAGGAGCGCGAGGCGGGTCGAGTCGCACGGGAGCAGGCCGAGCGTGACCGCGTCGCGGAGCCGCTTCTCGAGGCCGTAGTCGCGCATGTAGCCGTAGCCGCCCAGGACCTGCACCGCGTCGAGCGCCGCGGCCGTCGCCACCGGGGCCGTGGCGATCTTGACGCGCAGGGCGGCGCGCCACGTGGTCGGCTCGTCCGGGGCGAAGCGGTCGGCGGCCGCGAGGAGGGCGTCGTGGGCCGCCTCGAGGTGGGACTGGTTGGACTCGAGCAGGAGCGCGACGGCCTCGTGCCGGTCGATCGTGGTGCCGCCCTGGTAGCGGTCGTGGGCGTAGGCGCGCGCGGCCGCGATGGCGGCCGCGGCCGTGCCGCCGGCGCAGGCACCGAGGAGGAGGCCGAGCAGGCCGAAGAGCCAGCCGAGGTCGCAGGGCGGGAGCGGCGTGCACGCCAGGAGCGGGGCGCCACTGACGTGGAGGTCGGCGCGAGGGACCGACCGCAGGCCGAGCAGCCCGAGCGGCGCGCCGACGGTCACGCCTTCGCCCGGCGTCACCCAGGCCAGGCACGGGTCCGCGCCGCGTCGCGCCAGGAGCCCGAGCGCGGCCGCGACCGGGGCCAGGGGGACCGCGCGCTTCTCGGCCACGACGCGGTCGCCTTCGACGCGGGCGGCCACGTCGATGGCCCCGTCGGCGGCGAACGGCTCGCGGGCCTCGAGCAGGCCGAGGGCGATGAGGCCGGCCGGGGGCGTGAAGCCCAGGCGCTCGGCCACCAGGCGCCCCGCGGCTGCGTGCGCCACGAAGGCGGCCACGCCCGCGCACTCGGCGGCCATGGCCCAGAGCACGCGGACCAGCGCGGCCGGCGGGAGATCCTCCGCGTCGACGTCGCCCAGGCCGGGGAGCCCGAGGGGCGCCAGCAGGTGCGGCACGTCGACCGCCGTGGGCGCGGCCGGCTGGAGGTCGAGCTGCGCGACATGCGGCGCGACCTCGTGCTTCATGAAGCGCGCGACCGTCGCGGCGAAGGCGCTCACCTCGTCCATGCGTCACCTCTGCCGATGAGCCCGTGGAAGACCGCCCGGCGATTGAGCTGGTTGGTCCCCTCGTAGATCTGCGTGAGCTTCGCGTCGCGGAAGCGCTTCTCGACCTGGTGGCGCTCCTCCAGGCCGGCGGGCCCGAGGATCTCGAGCGCCCGCAGGCACACCTTCATGGCGAGATCGCTGCACGAGAACTTGGCCAAGCTCGAGAGCCCGAGCGCGGCCGCGACCGGGGTGTGGGCCACGCGCCCGAGCACCTGCTGCTGTAGGCCCCGCTTGAAGGCGTCACTGCCGGTGAGCTTGAGGCCGAGGCGGCTCTGCCGGAGCGGCGCCGACAGGCGCATGGCCGCGCCCATCACGGCAGCGTTGCCGAGGAGCGGGGCCGCCACGTGCGCGTCGAACGTCATGGCCGCCCCGAGGTAGGCCGCGCGCCCCAGCTCCAGCGCAGCGT
>JACRCY010000246.1 GCA_016218785.1 Deltaproteobacteria bacterium | reverse complement strand
CGCCGGGCCGGCGGCGCGCGGTGCCCCGTTCCTCGCCGGCGGCGCCGCGACGTGATCTGATGCTAGCCCTCGCCTGCGGGGGTGTCCAGCGACCCGGCCAGGTCGGCCACCGCCGTCAAGTCAGGAAGAAGGTGCGCACCAGGCTGGCCCAGTCGCGCTCGGAGAGGCGCTCGGCCAGCCCCGGGACCACCTCGCCGCCATCGGCGAGGGTCACCCCGAGGTCCACGCCCAGCTTCCGCACCAGTCGCTGGGCGTCAGCCTCCAGCCAGGACCGCGCCGCGTCCTCGTGCAGCAGCCGCGTCAGGTCGCGCTCGCGCTGCGCCGGCGCGAGCGCGAGGATCCAGCCGCGGCCATACGGATCGCGCAGCACGAGCTCCGGATCGTCCTGCACCAGCGAGTTCAGCTCGACCACCCGGCCGCGGAGCGGGGCCACCATGCGCGCCCTGCGCGGCCCGCAAACGATCTCCCACGCCGGCGCACCCGCGTCGAGCAGCTCGGTGGCGAACGACGTGCGGCAGCGCCTGGATGGAGCCGACGAGCTGCCGGGCGAAGTCGTCGATCCCGACGAGCACCACGTCCCCCACCTCCTTGGCCCACACGTGGCCCGGGTGGTAGGCCCGGTCCGGCGCCCACAGGAACGGCCCCACGTGCTGCGGCAGCTTCCGCTGGGCCGGCTTGACCGCGAAGGCGGGGTGCGTGCCGAACGTGTCCTCCATGCGCTGGTCGATCTCGCAGTGGTAGCACTCGAAGTTGTTGAAGCAGTTGAGGTGCGCCACCACGCCGAGGCGGGCCCACCGGCACTGCCGGCCGGCGGCCTCCGTCCAGCGGATGTGTTCGGTGGCGAGCTTCTCCATCTGGATGTGCCCGGTGGGGCAGACGAAGGTGCACGCCCCGCACGCGATGCACAGCTCGGGGTCGACACTGATGGGCGTGCGCACCTCGCGGGTCACGCCGCGGCCGGCGAACCCGATGGCGTTGGCCCCGACGATCTCGTTGCAGGTCCTGACGCAGAGCCCGCACAGGTGGCAGTCGCTGTCCGGGTTGGCGACCGGGAAACGGCTCTTCTCGACGCCGTACTCCTTGGCGAGCGCCTGCACGTCCTTGGCCTTGGGCGCTTGCGCGAGCAGGAGCTCGACGAGCATCTTGCGCATCTCCCGCACCTTCGGGGTGTCGGTGTGGATCTCGACGCCCTGGCGCAACGGGTAGTTGCACGCGGTCACGTAGCGGATGCGCTTGCCCTGGCGCGCCTCGACCGTGCACACCCGGCACACCCCGAAGGGCTCCAGATCCCGGTGGTGACACAGCGTCGGGATACGGATCCCGAGTCGCGTCGCCGCCTCGATGACCGGCGTGTCCGCGGGAACCGAGATCTCCTTGCCGTCGATCTTGATGGTGATCATCGCCGGGGCTCCTTTCTACCGCACCACCACCGCGTCCTGATTGCAGACGTCCTCGCACGAGCCGCACTTGATGCAGGCGACCAGGTCGATGCTGTGGGGCTGCTTCAGCTCGCCCCGAATGCAGTCCTGCGGGCAGTCCTTCTTGCAGCGCAGGCAGCCGTTGCACTTCGCCGGGTCGATCCAGAACGTGACCAGGTTCTTGCACTGGCCCCCGGGGCACTTGTGGTCCTTGATGTGGGCCTCGTACTCCGGACGGAAGTACTTGATGGTCGAGAGCACCGGGTTGGGGGCCGAGCCTCCCAGGGCGCACAGCGAGATGTTGACCACCGTGTCCGCCAGCTCCTCGAGGAGCTGGATGTCGCCCTCCTGTCCCTCGCCGGCGCAGATCCGGTTGAGGATGTTCCCCATCTGGCGCAGCCCCTCGCGACAGGGAACACACTTGCCGCAGGACTCCTCCTGCAGGAACTTGATGAAGTGGCGAGCGACATCGACCATGCAGTTGGCATCGTCCATCACGATCATGCCGCCCGAGCCCATCATGGAGCCGACCTTGGTCAGCTCGTCGAAGTCGACGGGCATGTCCAACAGGGAGTCGGGGAGGCAGCCCCCGGAGGGGCCGCCGGTCTGCACCGCCTTGAACCTGCGTCCCTTGGGAATGCCACCACCGATGTCGAAAATGATCTCGCGCAGGGTGAGCCCCATGGGTACCTCGACGAGGCCCGTGTTGTTGATCTTGCCCACCAGCGAGAAGACCTTGGTTCCGCTGCTGCCGTTCCAGGGGTTCTCGGAGACGTCCCCCGTGCCCATGGAGCCGAACCACTTGGCGCCGCGGTTCACGATCAGCGGCACGTTGGCCCAGGTCTCCACGTTGTTCAGGTTGCTCGGCCGGTTCTTGTAGCCGTACTCGACGGTGTGGATGTACTTCGCGCGCGGCTCGCCGACCTTGCCCTCGAGGGAGGCCATCAGGGCGGTGGACTCGCCGCACACGAACGCGCCCGCGCCCTGGACGATGCGGATGTCGAAACGCATGTCCGTGCCGAGGATGTTCCGGCCGAGGAGCCCGTACTCCCGGCACTGAGCGAGCGCCTTCTCGAGCCGCTCGCGGGCGATGGGGTACTCGTGGCGGATGTATATGAAGCCCTCGCGGCAGCCGACGGCCCGGGCGCCGATGATCATCCCCTCGATGACCGCGTGCGGATCGCACTCGATGATCGAGCGGTCCATGAACGCACCCGGGTCGCCCTCGTCCGCGTTGCAGATCACCACCGGCTCCTCGCCGCGCTCCTTCGCGGCGTGGGCGCAGGTCTCCCACTTCACGCCCGCGGGGAAGCCGCCGCCGCCCCGGCCACGCAGCCCCGAGCGCTTGATCTCCTCGATGATCTGCGCCGGAGTCATCTCGGTCAGGGCCTTGGCCAGGGCCGTGTAGCCGCCGACCGCGACGTAGTCCTCGATGCGCTCGGGGTCGATGAGACCGCGATTGCGCAGCACCAGGAGCTGTTGCTTGGCGAAGAAGGGGATGTCCCGGAGCGCGGGGACCGGGGCCTTCTCCTTGGGCGGGGTGTACATCAGCCGCTTCACCGGCCGCCCCTTGAGCAGGTGCTCCTGGGCGATGAGCGGCGCGTCCTTCACCTTGACGCCGCAGTAGAAGACGCCGTCGGGCTGCACGACGACGATGGGCCCCTCGGCGCAGAAGCCCTGGCACCCGGTCCTCACCACCTGGACCTCGCTCGACAGCCCGGCCTTGGCGATCTCCTGCTCGAGGGCCCTCGACACCTCGAAGGACCCGCTGGCGACGCAGCCGGTCCCCGTGCAAGCCATGACGTGTGTGCGGTAGGCCATCGCTCGCCTCCTCGTGCTCTCAGGCCGTCGTCTCGCTGCCAACCGCCAGCGCGTACTCCACCACGACCTTCTTCCCGAGCACGTGCAGGTGGAACAGCTTCCTCATCTTGGCCGGCGTCAGGTCCACGTACTTGACCGGCGCCTCGCCCAGGAGCTCGACGGTGGCCATGGGCTCCCGGCTGCACAGGCCGGCGCAGCCGGCGGTGGTCACCATCACATCGGTGGTCCCGGAGCCCTCGATCTCCGCCAGCAGGGCCGCCATGACCTCGCGGGCCCCCGAGGAGATCCCGCAGGTGCCCATGTGCACCGTGACCTTGGCGCGTGCGTTCTGGGACCTGAGGTTCATGGTCTGCTTGGCCTGCTCCCTCATCCGCTGCAGGTCCTGGATGGTCAGCTTGGGCATCACGTCACCTCGTCTAGCGGTAGCTCCTCAGCCCCTTCTCGAGCTTCGCCACCGTCATCTTCGCGAGATGGTCCTCGTCGACCACGACCAGCGGCGCGAGCGCGCACGCTCCGACGCAGTTGACGGTCTCCAGCGTGAAGCGCAGGTCCGGCGTCGTGCTCCCCGGCCTGATCTTGAGATCTTGCTCGAGCTTGTCGATCAGCGTTGGAGCGCCCTTGACGTGGCAAGCCGTGCCCGTGCACACGCAGCAGACGTGCCGACCCTTGGGCTTCAGGCTGAAGGCCTTGTAGAACGTGGCGATGCCGTAGAGCCGCGCCAGCGACAGGTGGAGGCGCTCGGCGAGGTGCCGGAGCATGTCCGCCGGCACGTAGCGCTTCTCCTCCTGGATGTCCTGGAGGATGGCGATCACCGCGGCCTCGTCGTACCCGTGCTTCGCGATCAGCGCGTCGACCTTCGCTCGGCTGTCCATGGGCCTCACCTCGTGTCCGTCCGTTTCGTTCGCACCCTCGCCTCCCAGAGTCCGCCCGCGTCACGGTGATGCAGGTCGCATGCCGCTCCGGCGGCCGCCGGGTCATCGTGGAAAGCCGGGCCATTCCAGGGGGTTGTCCGTCGGGCCCGGCCGCCGCCGCCGGGCCGCGCCGCGGGGGCTGTTGCCATGCTCAACGGGGCCGCGCGCCGCCGGCGGCCGCGGGCGTGCCCCGCGACGCGCAACCGGCCGAAACCAGTACCCATGCACGCCGTTGCCAAAGGCAACGACGCTCTTCGAACCTGCTACGCTGGCGATCCGACCAGTCGAGAAACCGCTTTACAGGAGGGCCGGGAAGACGCAACTTCGGCCCTGGCGGGCGTCACTGCGGGGGGGCGACGGTGCCACGACCCCCGCGTGACCCCCACAGGCATGAGTCACGCGTCATGCGCTTCTCTCTTCGCAGCAAGCTGATCGCCAACTTCGTGCTCGTCATCGCCGCGACCGGGGCCATCGCCACGATCATGGGCGCCCGCCTCATCGGTGACCGGCTCATCGAGCGGGCGCAGGCCAAGGTGGCCCAGGACATCAACTCCGCGCGGGTCTTCCTCCAGAACGAGGTCGACAAGCTGCAGTATCTGGTCAACCTGACCGCCGACCGGCCGCACATACGCGACGCTCTCGCGAGAGGCGACGACGCCCTCGTCCAGAGCCTCCTCGCCCGCCTCCAGGAGCGAGAGTCGTTGGACGTCCTGCTCGTGTGCGATGTCGCCGGCGCGGTGCGCGTCCGGTCCCGCGAGGGGGCCGCGGTCGGCGGGCGCGTGAGCGGCGGCCAGGCCATCGCGCAGGCGCTCTCGACCTGGCGCATCGTGAGCGGCACCGAGGTCCTCAGCGCGGAGGAGCTGAGCCGGGAGGACCCCGCGCTGGCCGCACGGGCTCGCATCGTCCTGCGCCCGACGCCCAGGGCCAAGCCGACTGCGCGCACCGAAGAGTCCTCGGGCATGATGATCAGCGCCGCCGCGCCGTTGACCGGCGAGCGCGGCCAGCGCCTTGGTGTGCTGTACGCCGCGAGGCTCCTCAATCACGACCACGAGCTGGTCGACAGGATCAAGGACACGGTCTACCGCGGCGAGTCCTACGGCGGCCGAGACATCGGGACGGTCACGCCGTTCCTCGGCGACGTGCGCATCGCCACCAACGTCAGGACCGAGGGTGGACAGCGGGCCGTCGGCACCCGCGTCCAGGCCGAGGTGGGCGAGCGCGCGCTGGGCGACGGCAGGCCGTGGGTGGAGCGCGCCTTCGTGGTGAACGGCTGGTACCTGACCGCCTATGAGCCCATCCGCGACCTCAGCGACAAGGTCATCGGGGTCCTCTATGTGGGGATGCGGGAGGACAAGTTCATCGCGCTGAGACGGCAGACGATCCTCCTGTTCCTCGGCGTGACGCTCGGCGGAATGCTGCTCGCGACGGCCATCGCCTATCCCCTCGCGCAGAGCGTGCTGAGCCCCATCCGGCGTCTGGTATTCGCCGCGCGCGAGATCTCCTCCGGCAAGTTCGACCACCGCGTCCCGCAGCTCTCCCGCGACGAGATCGGCACGCTCGAGCGCGCCTTCAACGCGATGTCGAGCGCCATCACCGAGCGAGACCAGCGCATCTCGTCCGCCAACGAGGAGCTCAAGCTCTGGGCGGAGAAGCTGGAGGCCGTGGTCGCCGAGCGGACCCAGAAGCTGCGCGAGCTCGAGGAGCAGCTCATTCGCTCGAGCCGGCTGACCTCCCTGGGGCAGCTCGCCGCGAGTGTCGCCCACGAGATCAACAACCCCCTCGCCTCGGTCCTCACCTACTGCTACGTCCTCCACCGGAAGCTCGGCAGCGACCATCCGCTGGCCTCCCGCGTGGAGGTCATGCGCGACGAAATCTCGCGGTGTGCGCGCATCGTCCACCAGCTCCTCGATTTCGCCCGTGATCGGCCCAGCGAGCGTCGGCCGACCGACGTCAACCTCATCGTCAGCCGCACCGCTGAGCTGCTGCGCCAGCAGGTCGTCTTCCACGGCGTCGACATCGTGCTCGGGCTCGCGGCGGGCCTCCCGGAGGTGATAGCCGACGCGGGGCAGATCGAGCAGGTGGTCATGAACATCCTGATCAACGCCGGCGAGGCGTGCCACGACGGCGGGAAGGTCACGGTCACCACGCGCCCGTACGACGGGTTCGTGGAGCTGTCATTCTCGGACACGGGGACGGGCATCCCGCGGGAGGTCCTCCCCAAGATCTTCGACGAGTTCTTCTCGACCGAGCGGCGCAAGGGCCTGGGGCTCGGGCTGTCCGTGTGCCGCCAGATCGTCACGAGGCACGGGGGAACCATCGAGGTCGAAAGCGAGCCGGCCAAGGGCACGACGTTCCGGGTGCGCCTGCCGGTCGCGAGACCCGAGCTGCCATAGGGCCGGATGGCCGCGCCGACGCCACGGATCGACCTCATGCTGGCCGGCGGCGTGACCGGAGAGGTGGGTGCACGGGTGGCGCAGGTGGTGACCGAGCGCCTCGGAGCCCAGGTGTCGCTGAGTCGCGCGCCCGCGGCCGCCGCGTGGGGGAAGTCGCCGGACGGCGCCCAGCGCGACGCGGGTGCGCTCCTGGAGAGCCTGCTCGCCGGCGCCGGCGAGACCAGGCTGCTCCTGACGGATGCCGACCTGTGCACGCCAGTGCTCCAGTACGTGTTCGGGGCGGCGCGGCGGGGGGCGACGGTGGCGGTCGTGTCCCTCGCGCGACTCGCGGCCCCCGCGGCGGACCCGCGGGGACCAGCGCTCCTCGCGGAACGCGCCGGCAAGGAGGCCCTCCACGAGCTGGGGCACGGGTTCGGTCTCACGCACTGCCGGGAGCCGCACTGCTTGATGCGGCTCGCCCACACGGTCCAGCAGGTCGACGAGCGGGGCAACGACTTCTGCTCCGCATGCCGCGACCATCTGAACGAGGTCTTCTCGGCCGGCCCCACGCAGCCAGGAGGGAGCAGATCATGAACGGGCAGACGCGGATCCTGGTCGTTGACGACGAGCTCCACATGCGCTCGGCCCTCGCGGACTGGCTCGGCGACGAGGGCTACGACGTGGTGACGGCGGCCGGCGGCGAGGAGGCGATCCGCCTCTTTGGCGAGCGGCCCGCGGACCTGTTGCTCCTCGACCTCAAGATGCCGGGCATCGACGGCATCGAGACCATGCGTAGGATCCGCACGATCGGCTCCTCGGTGCCGGTGATCATCATTACCGCATACGCAACCATCGAAACCGCGGTCGCCGCCATGAAGGTGGGCGCGGCCGACTACCTGGTGAAGCCGGTCAACCCGGAGGAGCTGTCGGTGATCGTGCGCAAGCTCGTCACCCACCAGCAGGTCCTGCAGGAGAACATCGCCCTGCGCAAGCAGCTCGAGAAATCCTACGAGTTCCACGACCTGCTCAGCAAGAACGCCCGGATGCAGGAGATCTTCTCCCTGGTCCGGTCGGCAGCGCAGTCGAGCGCCACGGTCCTCATCCAGGGCGAGAGCGGCACCGGCAAGGAGCTGGTGGCGCGGGCCATCCATCGCGCGAGCGACCGGGCGAAGGGGCCGTTCCTGGCCATCTCGTGCGGCGCGCTGGCCGAGAGCCTGTGCGAAAGCGAGCTGTTCGGTCACGAGAAGGGTGCCTTCACCGACGCCAAGTTCCTCAAGCGCGGCAAGATCGAGCTGGCCGACAAGGGGACCCTGTTCTTCGACGAGATCGGCGACCTCGGGCCCAAGATGCAGGTCGACCTCCTGCGCTTCCTGCAGACCCGCGAGCTGCAGCGCGTCGGCGGCAACGAGGTCCTCCGGGTCGACGTGCGCGTGGTCGCGGCCACGAATCGCCCCCTGGAGCACATGGTCGAAGAGGGGACGTTCCGCCGGGATCTGTACTACCGGCTCAACGTCATCAGCGTCTTCCTGCCGCCGCTCCGGGAGCGCCGGGAGGACATCCCGCTCCTCGGCGATCACTTCCTGCGCTGGTTCGCGGCCCACACGCGCAAGAACGTCGAGCGGATCAGCTCGGCGGCGATGGGCATCCTCGCGCGCTATCACTGGCCAGGGAACGTCCGCGAGCTCGAGAACGTGGTGGAGCGCGCCGTGGTGCTGTGTGGCAGCAACCTGATCACCCCCGAGGACCTGCCCGAGCCGTTGCGTCAGCCCCAGGCGCTGGTCGAGGCCGGCCCCGACGCCACCCTGGAGGCGGTGGAGCGGGCCCACATCGAGCGGGTCCTGGCGCACAACGGCTGGAACATCCAGCGCTCGGCCGAGATCCTGGGCATCGACCGGATGACGCTCTACCGCAAGATCCGCCGCTTCAACCTGGTGCGCACGAAGCCGGTCCCCGGGTAGCGACCCGCTCCCCGGGCTCAGGCGCCGAAGAACGTCTTGGTCACCTGCCGCCAGTCGTCCTCGGAGAGCACCTCCGGGAGGTTCCGGCGGGGCACCCCGCCGTCGGTGAGGACCTCGCCGGTGCGGCCCGCGAGCAGGCGCTGCAGCTTCTCGACCTCCTCCCCCAGCCAGTCGCCCACCGGATCGGCATCGAGCACGCGGAAGTAGGGAACGGCGGCCGCGCGGTAGCGCAGCGCGGCCAGCTCGGCGTCGGCCTGCGCGGGACGGACCAGGCACATCCAGCCGCGAGAGAACGGCGCCTTCCCGAGGAGCGTCGGGTCGCGCAGCACGCCGTCGTTGATGCGCACGAGCTGGCCCGCGAGCGGGGCGCGCAGGCGTGCGGTCCTGCCCTTGGCGAGCAGGAGCTCCCACAGGATCTCGCCGGCCTGGACGTCGGCGCCCCGCTCCTTGAGCGGCCTCACCTCGACCACGCCGCCGAGGAGCCGCTGGGCGAAGTCGTCGACGCCGAGCCGGACGTGTCCGTCGATCCGTTCCACCCAGACGTGCGCCGGGTGGTAGTGGCGCTCGGGCATCACCAGGTAGCCGTGGACCTCGATGGGCTCGAGGCGCCGGGCGGGCCGCGCCACGAACGCCGGGTGGGTGCCGAAGCTGTCCACCATCCGCTGATCCACCTCGCAGCGGTAGCACTCGAACGCGTTGGAGCAGATGGCGTACGGCACCATGCGCATGCGCATGTAGCGGCAGTAGCGCGGCGAGCCCTCGGCCTTGATCCGCTCCAGGGTCCTGCGCTCCATCGCGATCGCGCCGGTCGGACACACGGAGGCGCAGGCGCCGCACGCCAGGCACTCCTGCCCCGGGCCATCGAACGGCGTGGTCACGCGTCGGGTCACGCCCCGACCGGCGAACCCGATCGCCCGCGCGCCGAGGATCTCGGCGCACACCCCGACGCACAGCCCGCAGAGGATGCACTTCTCGTTCTTCGGCCGCACCCGGCCGTGGCGAGCCCCGACGCGGGCGGCCAGTTCGCGGAGCCTGGGCGCGTCGGGGGAGCGCGACAGGAGCAGCTCCACGATCACGCGGCGGCCGGCGAGCACGCGCTCGCTCGCGGTCGCGACCGCCATCCCCTCCTCGGCGGGCATGGCGCACGAGGCTTGGAGCCGGGTGCGCCCCTCCTGCGTCACCTCCACCGTGCAGAGGCGACACGCCCCGTATGGTCTGAGCTCCGGGTGGTAGCAGAGGGTGGGGATCTCGCGGCCCGCCGATCGCGCGGCCTCGAGCACCGTGGCCCCGTCGGGAACGGTGGTCCTCTTGCCGTCAATGGACAACGTGGGCATCTCCGTCTCCTTTGGGCGTCTCCTTCAGGCGACCGTGATCGCACCGGGCTTGCACAGCTCCAGGCACGCGCCGCACTTGATGCACTTGTCGGCATGGAAGTAGTGGGGCCGCTTGTCGTATCCCACGATGGCGCCCGTCGGGCAGAGCTTGAGGCAGGCCCCGCAGTCGTTGCACCGCTCGTACTGGATCGAGTACTTGACCAGCGCGCGGCACACCGCGGCCGGGCAGCGCCGCTCGCGGATGTGCGCCTCGTACTCGTCGCGGAAGTACTGGAGGGTCGTGAGCACCGGGTTGGGGGCCGTGCCACCGAGCCCGCAGAGCGAGAAGTCCTTGGTCGTGGTGGCGAACTCCTCGAGGAGCACCAGATCCTCCGTGCGCCCCTCTCCGTTGCAGATGCGCGCGAGGATCTCGAGCATGCGGTCGATGCCCTCGCGGCACGGGACGCACTTGCCGCACGACTCCTCCTTGAGGAAGTCGAGGAAGTAGCGGGCGACGTCCACCATGCAGGTGCCCTCGTCCATCACGATCATCCCGCCCGACCCCATGATCGAGCCGGTGCGGCTGAGCTCGTCGAAGTCGACGGGCAGGTCCAGGAACTTCTCGGGGATGCACCCGCCCGAGGGCCCGCCCGTCTGCACCGCCTTGAACTTCTTGCCGCCGAGGACGCCGCCGCCGATGTCGAAGACGATCTCGCGCAGGGTGATGCCCATCGGCACCTCGACGAGCCCCGTGTTCTGGATCTTGCCGACGAGGGAGAAGACCTTGGTGCCCTTGCTGCCGCCGGTGCCGATGCCCGCGAACCACGTGCTCCCGCGGCCGACTACCTCGGGAACGTTGGCCCAGGTCTCGACGTTGTTGACGTTGGTGGGCTTGTCCCACAGGCCCTTCTGGGCCGGGAAGGGGGGCCGCTGGTTCGGCTCGCCCATCTTGCCCTCGATCGACTGGAGCAGGGAGGTCTCCTCGCCGCACACGAACGCCCCGCCGCCGCGGGCGAGGTAGACGTTGAAGTTGAAGGGCCGGCCGAAGATCGAGCGACCGAGCAGCCCGGCGGCGCCCGCGTCCGCGATCGCCCGCTCGAGCTTCAGGATCGCCAGCGGGTACTCGTCGCGGACGTAGATGTACCCTTCGCTCGCGCCGATGGCGTAGGCGCCGATGGCCATGCCCTCGAGCACCGAGTGCGGGTCACCCTCGAGGACCGCGCGGTCCATGTAGGCGCCGGGGTCGCCCTCGTCGGCGTTGCAGACGACGAACTTCTCCTCCCCGGCCGCCAGGCGGCAGAGGCGCCACTTGCGCGCGGTCGGGAAGCCGGCGCCGCCTCGGCCGCGGAGGCCGGCGCGCTCCACCTCGGCGATGACCTCGTCGGGGCTCATCTCGGTGAGCGCGCGCCACAGCGCCCGGTAGCCGCCGCCGGCCGCGTACTCCGCGAGCGACTCGGGGTCGATCAGGCCGCAGTTGCGGAGCACGATCTTCTGCTGCTTCGCGTAGAACGGGAGCTGGTCGTAGCGCGGGAGCTGCCAGGTCGGACGCTCGCCGTCGAGCGGTATCCAGCAGAGGGCGTACTCGACGGGCATGCGACCGGTCACCAGGGTGTGGATGATCTGCCGCGCCTTGCGGGCGTCCACGTTGTGGAACAGGACCCGCGGCTCGCCGGGCCTCCGCACCTCGAGCACCGGCTCGACCTGGCAGAACCCGATGCACCCGGTTTCCCTGAGATCGATGTCCAGCCCGAGTTCCTCGATGTCCTGGCGCACTGCCTGAAGGACCTCGCGTCCGCCCGTCGCGGCGCCGCACGAGGCCGTGCCGACCGCGATCCGCGTGCGCTCGGGGCGGAGCGACTGGAGCCCGGCACGGGCGAGGCCCTCGAGGTGCTCGTACTCGGTTATGCGCATGGCGATGCCACCTTTCACCGGTACTTCTTGAGGAGGGTCGCGGCGCGGTGCTGCGTCAAGCGGCCGTGGGTGTTCTCCCCGACGCGGGCTACCGGAGCGATCGAGCAGCAGCCCAGGCAGCGGACCCGCTCGAGCGTGAACCTGAGGTCGGGCGTCGTGCCGCCTGGATCGATCCTGAGCTCGCGGCTCAGCCGATCCAGGATCTGCTGCGCGTTGCGGACGTGGCACGCGGTCCCGGTGCACACCTGGACCACGTGCCGGCCCCGCGGCACCAGGCTGAACGCCTTGTAGAAGGACGCGATGCCGAAGACGCGGCTCGGGGCCACCCGCAGGAGCCGAGCGACCTCATCGAGATCCGGCGGCGGCAGCCAGTTGCGGCGGCGCTGGATCTCCTGCAGCACCGCGATGAGCGCGTGCTCGTTGAAGTCGTGCCGCGCGACGATTGCCTCGACCAGCCCTTCGCTCACGTGTCGCTCCTTTTCGCCGGGTCGAGACGGCCGGCCACGGCCCCCTGGATCTGCAGGAACGTCTCGCACTCCGGGCAACGGTAGTCCCGATCGCAGGTGCGCCGCCGGGCGTCCGCGACCAGCACGTACTTGCAGCGGCGCGCCCGCCGGGCAGCGGACCCGCCCAGGGCGAGCCGCCGGGCCTCCGGGGATTCGACGAGCGCCCTGGCGGCGCCGGTGAGCGCCGCCTCCACGGGACAATCGGCGCACTCGAAGTCGCGGTCGCACAGCCTGAAGGAGATCACCTCCTCCGACATCCACACGCAGGGCGGCCGCTCGTCGCGCAGCCGGACCTCGATCTGGCCCCGGGCCCCGGCCTCGGTGAAGATGGTCTCGATCCGCTGGGTCGCGGACGAGCGGAACACCGAGCAACTCTCGTGCCCCTCCTGACAGGGGCCGAGTTGGTGGAGCTCGGATCGCGGGATGAGCTTGCGGATCGGAAAGGCCGAGCAGTAGCAGGCTTCCACCACGCGGATGAAAGGACAGCTCATTTCGGCGTCGCCTCCAAGCGGACGCAGCGAACGGCACGCGCCGGAAGACCCGCACCACGGCCTTGGTGATGACTGCGGTCGCATGCAAGAGCTGGCCCAGGGCTCGTGTCGTCGGTCAGGCTTGGCTGGCGCGGACTTGCAGCATCTCGCCAGACCGGTGGGTGTCACGTTCTGCGACAGCGGCAAAGGCGTAGCGGAACAACTCGACGAAACATCTGGAGAACCAGGAGGATGCCGGACCGCTGCAGTTTGTGACAGTCTGTCGCGGAATGCGGCGGCGGCGCCGCGGCAGGATGCCCTCGAGCGGCTTCTGCGGCGCATCGCGCACCGGCGGGAACGCGTGCGGGGAGTGCCGGGCGTCGGGCGGCTACCCGCTATGACGAGCCGGCCGGCGTGGCCGGGGGCGGGGCGCCGAGCGGGGACGCGGCACCGGGCGCGGCGGCGGCCGTGACCCCCCGGGGCTCCCATCCGCGCCCGCTGCCGCGGTCATCCCGGCCCGTGCGAACGCAGGCTGGCCCGGCAGCTGAAGCACAGCTCGGCACCCTTGGCGTCGGTGTCGCCGAGCGTCGCGGACTGCCACATCACGCAGTCGCGGTCATCGCAGTGGACCAGGCCGAAAGCGTGTCCCAGCTCGTGGACGATCTCCTTGCGCAGGCGAGCGTCGAACAACGAGAGGTCCGGCGGCCGGAGGTAGGACTCCTCGCGCAGCCGGCAGGTGGAGACCACGGCGGCGCGCCCGGCAAGCTGCGCCTCGCCGAAGACGAAGGTCAGCGGCGGCAGGAACAGGTCCGCCGCCGTGACGCCGAGAGCGCAACGGGCGTCGGACGGAACGCACGTCAGCAGGTCGGCGAGCAGCACGCGCGAGCTGCACTGGCGGCGGGTGGGGTCGACGGCCTCGGCGGGGATGGTGCGCGCCGGCAGCTCGACGCCACCGCACCCGAAGGTGGCCGCCACGGTGGCCCGTGCCGCCCCGATCACGGCGGGCGTCACCGCGCCGTAGGGGACTATGGCGATGGTCTCCCGGTTCGCCACGCTCGACCCGCCGCCGCACCTCTCACTTGATCGTCAGGTGCTCCGGCAGGATGACCTGCCCCGGGCACGCCACCGTCGCCAGCTCCAGCGTGCGCGCGAGCTGCCGCACGTTTCCCGGCCAGTCGTGCGCGCACAGGAGCTCGACCGCCGCGGGCGCGACGACCGCGACCTCCTTGCCGAGCGCCTGCCGCGCGCGAACCAGCAGCCGCTGCACCAGCGGCGCGATATCCTCGCGACGTTCGCGGAGCGGTGGGATGTCGATCACGACGGCGCTGAGCGTGGCGAGCCTCGACTTGCGCACTTTTTCCGCCTCGTTTGAGCGGCTCGACGACGCGCAGGAAAATAGACGGCACGGCTGACTTCTGCGATGAGGTAGGTGCAAACCAATCCTCATGCGAGAGGCAGCCGTGCCAGATACCCTCATCG
>JACRCY010000031.1 GCA_016218785.1 Deltaproteobacteria bacterium | reverse complement strand
GACGGGGCTGACGCCGAAGCGCTCGCGGAGCAGCGGCACGCGCACCGGGCTGCCGTTGGCGACGACCGAGTGACGGCCGGGGGCGTCCATGGTGAAGCGGTGCCCCTTGGCCGAGGCCGCGGGCAGGTCGGGGTCGAGGTAGGGCGGCTGGTAGCCGGTGTCGGTCCACGGTATCGTCTCCCTCGGGGTGCTGGCCACCGAGACGCGGTGCCGGCCACGGGAGACGGCGACGGTCTCGCTGAGGACCGCGACCGAGCCGGCCGGCGGCGCGGGGGGCCGCCTCAGGCCGCCCGTGACCTTGGCGTCTTCGAAATCGTAGCTGGGCCGCGCCGGCTGGGCCGGTAGCGGCCGCGGCGCCTCGGCGGGCTTGGGCTCCTGCTTGAGGCGACTCTCGGCGTCGGCGACACCGTCGTCGTCCCGGTCCCGGCCAGCCTCGCCGCGGAGGTTCCGCGTGACCTCGCCGGCGGCGGGCACGTCGTGCGCGTGCCGCAGCACCCCCTCCAGCTCCGCCATCACCGTGTCGGGCCGAACCGGGGCGGCCGGGGCGACCCAGGGATTCGGCCGGGGCTCCCAGCGCTCGCGCGGCGTCGGCGTGAAGCCCGTCGTGCGACCGAGGGTCAAGGTGGGCAGCTCGGGCACGGCCAAGAGGTGGCTCGGCAAGATCGTCGAGAAGGCGAGGCGCGCCTGCCGCCAGTCCTCGCCGGTCGACTGGGTGACGAGCGCGTAGTAGCTCGCCTCCACGGCCGGGTTCAACGGGTCGTAGCGGAGATCGTACGACGGCACCCAGCGCACGCCCGAGACCACGTACGAGAGCGCCACGCGGTGCGCGCCCGGGTTGCCCCGCAGGGTCACGGCCACGCGCAGCGCGGGTCCCGTGACCGCGTCGGGGAGCAGCTTGCGCCCCTCGACGCGCAGCGCCTGCAGCTGCCGCGCCAGCTTGAGGCGCAGCGCCGGCAGGGCGGCGAGTCGCGCGCGGACCCGGGCCGCGCGGGCCTCGCTCCACTGGAGCACGCGCCGCCACGCGTCCACGAACATGAGCGGCGGCTCCTTGTCGGGCCGCTTGCGCTCCGCCACCGGCTGGAGCGACTCCACGAACTGGAGCTCCGTGCGCAGAGTGCGCTGCTCGTCGTCGAGCGCGCGCACGTCGTCGAGCACGTGCTCGATCCTCGCGAGCAGCGCCTTGCCCTCGGCCTGCCGCGGCAGGCGCTCCCAGGTGCGGGCCACCTCGACGTTCGCGATCGCGGCCGACTCGCACTCGACGCGGACGGTGTCGGGCAGCACCGCGGCCGGGAGCGACGCGAGGATGACCCGGGTGGACCCGGCGCCGAGGGTCACGCGGGTCGGGCGATGGACCCGCGCCTGGTCGCTGTAGACCACGACCCGCTCGATCGGCGCCTCCTGCGCCACCAGCGCCGGCGCCTGGGCGGTGCCGCCCGGCGGCGCCGCCCGCGCAGCACCGGGCATGAGGAGCACGGTGCACAGGACGAGCGCGGTGGACGGGACGAGGAGCGCTTTTCGCATGTCGAGCATCCTTCGCCGGCACTGGGGCAGGGTGCTCGGGCAGTTCGCCGAGCAGGGCCGCGCCGGGAATGGAGGTGTCAGCGCATCATACGCCTGTTT
This sequence comes from Deltaproteobacteria bacterium, assembly GCA_016218785.1. Classification (GTDB taxonomy): domain Bacteria; phylum Myxococcota_A; class Polyangia; order JACRCY01; family JACRCY01; genus JACRCY01. The sequence goes on along the minus strand of JACRCY010000031.1, from coordinate 11,424 downwards.
TCCCGCGGGCTTCCCAACGGAGTTGGTGCTCCCCGGGACGCGGGCCTGTTGGCGCCACGGCAGGGGATGCGGCCGAACGCAGCGGAAGCTCTGCGCCCAGGCCACGATCGCTCACTGACTCCGCGGGCCAACTTCTTCGCAGTTGGGGGGCGGGGGACGGCGGCGCGCCGCCCCGCGCACTGACGCCCGCCCGCGCGGCTGCCGCCGGCGCGGCCCACCGCCGGCGGCCGGAGCAGCCGCCCTCGTTCGGTCAACGACCATCGCAGGTCATGCTCGGGGCCGTGGTTGGTGTCGTCCCCCGGCAACACCCCCGGGACGCGAATGTCAGGCCGGCGTGTGGCAGGCAGAGCACAGGGCCGCGATTCGACTGCGGCGCCTCTCTGGCACGGCGCTTGCTTCGCTCCCGGGCGGATCTGTATGTGCCGCTGCAGGCCTGTCCGCCCGCGGCGCTTCGATCGGGGGCATGCATCCATGCGCACCTGGCTTCTCGCGGCGACCCTGCTGTCCGTGCTCGCGACCTCCGGCTGCAGCTGCGGCCAGCGTGCGACCTCAGGGGGCGACCGTGACGGCGCGGGCGAGGCCGTCGACGCGGGCGCCGCCGACGCGGGGCCCCGCGACTCCAGCCGGCCCGACGTGACGCTGACGTGGGATGCGGGGTCCTGCGAGGAGCAGGGCCACTGGCTGCTGGCGCCGCGGCCGATCACCGAGATCCGGCTGATCGACGTGACGCCCCCGCGGCTCGGCGCCACCGAGCGGCTCCGGGTCGGGGTGCAGCTCGCTAGCCTCTGCGAGCAGGTCGGCCGGGTCGACCTGACGGTGATGTCGGGCAACGCCACCGACGCCCTCGGGCTGCGCGCCTGGGCCTGGACGCTCACCTCGTGCGTCACCGACAACGCGCCCACCCAGGACTGGATCGTCGTCGTGCCGGGACGGGAGCAGGGCAACTACCAGGTCTTCGCGTACGACGAGGGCAGCCCCCTCGGGGTCGGCTTCAGCTACACGCGCGACGAGTGCGCGAGCGCCTCCGGGTGCTACTGCCCCGTCGAGGCACCGCCGGGGCCCGTGCTCGAGGGCAGCGACTGCCTGACCGACTGCTCCTGCGCAGGAGGTCTCGCGTGCATCTGCTTCCCGGGCTCCGGCGTGCCGCTCCTCGGCTGCCGCTGCCTGCGCCCATGCGTCGACTTCCTCGACTGCGCGGCGGGCGAGGGGTGCCCGGCCGCGCCGCCCTTCCCGCGGCCGGTCTACGTGTGCGACGCCGAGGCCGCCACCTGCGACGCCGGCGCCCCGTGCCCCGCCGGCTTCGTGTGCGTCGACGGCGCGTGCCTCGACGGCCGCATCGCCCCAACCCGAGAGACGTGCGCATGCGATACGCAGTGCCCCCCGGGCCAGCGCTGCACCGATGCGTTCGACGGCCAGCCCCGGTGCGAGACCTGGTGCCACGGCGGCCCGTCCTGCGGCGCGACCGGCCTCACCTGTCACCCCGCCGGCGTGTGCCTGCCGATCGAGCGCTGACCCCGCCGGCAGGGCTCAATACGGGTACCGGACCTCGAGGGTGCTGGGGAAGCTCCACCAGCCGACGTCGTCGCGCTGGCGGTTCGAGTCGGAGTAGAGAGTCAAGGTCGGGTTGAAGGGGTAGAGGCCGACCGAGAGCGTGTCGAACACGCGCACGCGGATCCCGAGGACGAGACGGCCGTACGCCGTGGTGCCGCCGTCCAGGTTGCGGACCTCCATGCCCTGCACCAGGCGCCACGGCAGCCCCCCGCGCCGTGCGTCCACGCAGTGATTCACCGCCGTGGGCGAGACGCAGATCTCGCCGCCGGGCAGCCACGCGGTCCAGTTCCCGTCGGCGCGCAGGAAGCGGACGTCGCTGTTCGGGCCGACGCGCGTCGAGCGGCCCATGGCGTCCTGGAGCACCAGCTCGTGCGACCGGCCGCCCTGCCGCAGCTTGTCGAGCTGGTCCCGCGGGACGTGGCGGTTCGAGTAGCACCCCGCGGCGAGCGCGCCGCAGAGCGCCGGGATGACGAGGAACCGGACCCGGGAGGACGGGAGCCGGAACCAGCCAGACTGTCCATCTCCGCGCAGCCGCATTGAACGATGATACCACCTTGGCGCCCGTACTCGACTCGGGGCGCGGGATGCTGCACAATGCTCCGCGGTGCCCCGATGCCGTCTGCTCAGCGCCGCGAGGAGCTGCTCCACAGGGAGCAGTTGCCGTTGACCTCCGCCGCGGCGCGCTCGTCGCGACGTGCGTCCCTCGCGGCGAGACGTGCCGATCCGAACGCGCGTGCAGCCGCGCCCGCTGCCAACGGGCCGCTCACCGCCCCGCGCGACGGATGCCCCCGTGATCGCTGGCCGCCAGCCGGTGCGTCGCCGCGCACAGATCTTGCTCGCGAGCGCGAGCGCCACGCCGGCCCGGCCGGCTCGAGAGGAGCCCAGATGAAAGCCAACCTACCCCGGATGCTCGTCGCGCTTGCCCTGGTCGCCCTGTGGGGTTGCGGTGGCGGTGGCGGCGGCGGCCAGGCGGACGCGGCGACCGACGCCGGCGGCCAGACCGACACCGGTGCCGGCCAGTCCGATGGGCAGCGCGACAGCGGCGCGCTCCCCGATGGCCAGGGGGGCGCCCCGGGACTCGGGGAGGACTGCACCTGCACGGGCTCGGGGTGCCAGCAGATGGGCGTGCCCAAGCCGGCCGGCGGGACCATCGTCGGCTGCGAGGAGGTACCGACCGGCGTGACCGGCGGCGCGCTCGTGTGCCTGCGCTCGTACGGCGGCGACCTCGCGACCAAGACCTACTTCGCCAACGGCTACTGCGCCCTCATGGCCACGACGTGCACCGGCGCCAGCCTCATCTGCGACTCGGCCGTGTTCGGCGACTACGCCACCATGACCGCGTGCCCGGTCGGCTCCGTGATGATCTCCGACTCCCAGGCCGTCGACGTCCTCGGCCAGCAGGCGACCGTGCAGAACAAGGTCTGCGTCCGCCTGTGCGCCGGCAACGCTGACTGCCGCACCACCGAGACCGATCCGGCCCTCGGCGACGCCGCGACCCAGTACCAGTGCATCGACAAGGGCGGGGTGAAGTTCTGCTACGACCCCCGCAACCTCTCCGCCAGCTACACGGCCACGGCGTTCTAGCTCGTCCCGCCGACCCGGCCCGAGCCGCGGACCACGAGCGGCGCCTTGCCGGCCGCGAAGCTCAGCGTGAGGTAGAGCGGCCGGTCGTGCCGCCCCTCGGGGAAGAGGCCGACGCCCCCGAACTCCACCTTGACCTCGGCCCCGGCGTCCAGCGTCACGCTGGTCTTGCCGCCGGGCGTGCCGTCCGGCCCCCGCAGCGCCAGCCCTCTCACCCGATCCCCCTCGCGGCCCGGGTCGAACGAGACGTAGGCCCGCACCAGGGTCACCGTCAGCGGCTGGGCGGTCTTGTTCTTGAACGTGGTGGAGGCGATCAGGTGCTGGCGTCCACCCGGCTTGCCGAAGCCGGGCATGTGATCGCACCAGGCCGTGACCTTGGTGAGCCGAATGGAGGCGCGGTCCGCCTCGGCGTGATCGCCGACGGCGCGGGTCTCCGGCCCGGCCGGCAGGACGGGCTGTGAGACCAGGAAGAGCAGGGCGCAGCAGGACGGAGAAGAGCGACGCATGAGTGAATGATATCCGTTTTGCGGAATTGGCAGCGGGGTGTTGCTGTCTTGGCATCGACGGCGCACGCGAGGAGCGACAAGGCCCGTGAACACGAAGTCCGCCCGGGCCCGCTACTCGAGGGTCACGCGGCGGCGGACGTCCTCGCCCGGGGCCACCGTGAGACGGAACGTCTTGCCCTGGCCGGTCACCGGGTTCTTGATCTCGATCGTGTGGGTGCCGGCGGCGAGCTCGACGCCGCGGAGCGGCGTGTTGCCGACGGCACGGCCATCGATGGTCACGCGCCCCCACGGCTCGCTGAGCAGCGACAGGCGTCCGGTCTTCGGGGGCGCGGGCGCGGGGGGAGTGCCCGTGGGAGCCTTCGCCCCGCTGGGCGCCTTGGGCCCCGTCGCCGGCGGCGCGACCTTGACCCCGGTCGGGGCCCGCGAGGGCGGCGGCTTGCGGCTGCCGGTCGCGGGGCGCGGAGGGGGTGGGGTGCGGTCGCCGGTCGGGGCCTTCGCACCCGTGGCTCCGGTCGCGGCGGGCGCGCCAGTGGGTGCCGGAGTGGTGGCCGGGCCCGTGGGGCGCGCGCCCGTGGGCGGCGGGGCCCCGACTCCGGTGCCCATGGGTACCGTGCCCGTGCCGACCACGCCGCCCGTGGGCGCGGTGACGTAGACCGTGGTGGGCGGACGGCGGGTCAGGATGATCGCCGTGACCAGCCCGGCCACGGCGACCACGGCCGCGGCCAAGGCCGCCGCGAAGAGCGGCGAGCTGCGCAGCGGCACGACCGCGGACCCGGACGAGGAGATCGGCGCCACCGTGGCGGTCCCCGACGCGGAGATGGCGCCCGGATCGGCGTTCGCGGCGGGCGGCACCGCCGCGCGTCCGGACGTGGAGACGGCGCCCGATCCGGCCGGCCCGACGACCGCAACCTGGCCCCGGGTCGACAGCTCGCGCACGGCCCCTTCGTTGACCGCCTGGGCCGGGCCGCTGATCTCGGCCGGAGGCAGGCCGCGCTGCGAGACGGTCTTCTGCTCGTCGCTCGGCGCCTCGGCGGCCGCCTTGGTCTTGGCGTCCGACGGCTCGGGCGTCCCCTTCGGCGCGGGGCCCACCTCGGCCAGGGCCCGGGCCTGGGCCTCCTTGCGGGCCTGCTCCTCCGCGGAGGGGGAGGGGGCGCTGGGCTTGGCGTCGTCGAGGCTCTTGATGGTGTGCTCGACGGGGAGCGGCCGCGAGGCCTCGTCGGCGATCTCCGGGGCGAAGAGCTCCCCCATGCGCTCGGCCAGGTGCCGGCGGGTGTAGCCCGGCTGCAGCCGGTGCAGGATCCCGACGAGGTCCGACTCCAGCGTCTCGGCGTCCTGGTAGCGGTCCTCGACCCGGCGCTCCAGGGTCTTCCGCACGATGGCCGCCACCCGCGCCGGGATGCGCGGGTCCACCTGGGCCAGCGACGGGATCGCCTTGCCCATGACGTTGCGCAGGGTGGCCGTCTCGCTGTCGCCCCGGAAGAGGCGCTGCCGCGCCAGGGCCTCCCACAGCACGACCCCGAGCGCGAAGATGTCGCTGCGGGCGTCGAGCCCGTCGCCCCGCGCCTGCTCCGGGGACATGTAGGCGAACTTGCCCTTGATGACCCCCATGCGCGTGGCCGTCAGCTTGCCCGCGGCCTTGGCCACGCCGAAGTCCACCACCTTCACGTCGCCCGCCCCTGAGATGAGGATGTTCTGCGGGCTGACGTCGCGGTGCACGATGGAGAGCGGGTTCCCGAGGCTGTCCCGCCGGGAGTGCGCGTAGGCGAGGGCCGCGGCGGTCTGGGCGGCCACGAAGAGGAGGTCCGGGATCGACAGCTCGGAGGACGGGATCGCGCGGCTGCGCTTCTCGACGTCGAAGAGGGAGCGGCCGCGCACCAGCTCCATGGCCAGGAGGTAGGTCCCCTCGGCCTTGGCGAACTCGTGCACCGAGACGATGTTGGGGTGGTCGAGGGTGACCATGATCCGCGCCTCGTCGACGAGCATGGAGATGAACTCCTCCTCGTCGCAGAGGTGCGGCAGGATGCGCTTGAGCGCGAACTCCTTGGCAAAGCCGTGGGCCCCGGTCACCCGGGCGCGGTAGACCTCGGCCATGCCACCGGTGGCGATCCGCTCGATGATCTGGTAGTTGCCCAACCGCTCGGGCGTGCTCCTCTCTCCGGAGGGCATAGGGGGGATTATCCTCGCACACTCCCCGTGCAGCAAGGGTAGACAATTACGCCCGCGGCGCGCTTGGCGGGCTTCCGCCGTCTCGCAGCGGAGTTGCGCCGTCGGGGGGCTTGGTATTAGTCTCAAGGGGTGAGTCGCTTGCGCGCGCTGACGCTCGGCTCGACCGTCGCGCTCTTCGTCCTCGCGGCCCCGCGGACGGGAGCCGCCACCCCGTGCTCGGTGGGCCCGTGCGCCGTGGCCGAGGTGGACGTGGCCGAGGGGCCGGCGCCGCTCACGGTCACGCTCACGGGCGCGAATAGCCTCCCCATGGGGGGCATCTCCTGGTACTCGTGGAACCTGGGCGACGGGATTGCCAGCAAGCCCACGCAGGGGGCGCAGCACACCTACGTTGCTCCAGGCGGCTACACGGCCCTGCTCACCGTTGAGATTGGGGGCCAGCAGTATCAGGACACCGTGTTCATAAGCGTGACAACCACGGACGGGGTCCGGCCCCCCCGCATCGACTCGGCATCCACCTCGCCCACTGTGCTTTCGGGGCAGGCGCCGTTCGCGGTGTTCTTCCACGCCACGGCCGCAGCGCCTGATGGCGGCGCGCACGACTATTGGCGGCTCGGCATCGGCGATCCGATCCTCGGCGCGGATCGCCAATTCACGTACGGCGCCGCAGGAAGCTACGTGGCGAGGTTCGAGTCAATCGGCGACACGGGGCTGCGGTCCCTCTCTCGGCCGTTCGTGGTCGCCGTGAGCCAGGGCACGCTCAACCCGCCCCAGGTGACGGTCACGACCGACACGCCGGCAGGACCGCCGCCCCTCCACGCCACGCTGTCGGCCAGCATGCAGCCCGACGACCCCACTGATTGGACGTGGGATTTCGGAGACGGGAGGCAGGCCACGGGTGCGGACGTGGACGTGTTCTACGAGCTGCCGGGCACGTACTGGGCGAGCGTAGTCGGGACCCACAGCAACGGCCTCAAGGGATACGACTCGGTGAGGCTCTTCGTCACCGAGGGGGACTGGCCGGCGGCGGTGGTGTCGGTCCCCGTGACCCGCGCGTGCGTCGGGGACGAGTACAGATACGCGGCCGCGGCGCGAGGCACCCCGACGGTGAAGTTCACCCTGACCGCGGCGCCGACGGGAATGGTCGTCGACGAGAACTCCGGGGCGGTGGCCTGGACGCCGACGGTCGCCCAGAAGGGCACGCAGACGGTCACGCTCCGGGCCGCAAACGGGCCTGACGGGACGACCTGGGACGAGCAGCACTTCGAGATCGAGGTCAGCTGCTGCACGGAGACGGCCTGCCCGAAGGCCCCCGCGCCCTCGAGCTGTGCCCATGTCCGAGCCGGCGCCGGGGGGACCGCCGGCCTCCTCGCGCTCGTGATCGTCGGCGCGCTCCTCCGCGCGCGGCGGCGCCGCTGACCGGTGCGGGCCGGCTCGCCAATGGAGCTCCTCACGCGCATGCCTCTCCGACCCTCGCGGCGCACGGCCACCTCGTGGTGGGCGGCGGCCCTCGCCCTCGTGCTCCTGCAGGCCGCACCCGCGACCGCGGCCGACACGCTCGTGGAGCCGGAGGTCGACGAGGCGGCGCGGGTCCCGGTGTCGCTGCTCGAGATGCTGACCTCGGCCCTCCACCGCGGACGGCCGGAGCAGCCGTGGGTCGCCCACGAGGTCCCGCCCGTCCGGTCGGATCTCTCGAGGGCCCGCAACCTGGCCCGGGCCGGCCGCGCCCACTACCAGAACCTCGCCTTCGAGGAGGCCCTGCGCCAGCTCCGCGCCGCACGGGACGCGTACGATCGCTCCCTCCTGGCGCTCGATGACCTCTCCGAGCTGATCGAGGTCCAGCTCGACCTGGCGCAGGCGCTCATCGACTCCGGCCTCGGCTCCGCCGCCGACGCGGAGCTGCGCACCCTGGCGCGATTGGCCCCGGCGCTGGAGCTCGACCCCGCCAAGCGTCCGCCCCAGCTCCTCGACGCCTTCAGCAGGGCGCGGGCCCAGGTCAGCGCCCAGCCGTCGGCGCGCCTCAAGGTGGAGGCGACGCCGAGCGCCACCGTGATCGTGGACTGCGCCCCGCGCGGCACGACCCCCGTCGAGATCACCCTGCCGCCCGGGGACCACGTCCTGCGCGTGCGCCGGCCCGGGCATCGGGATCACGTGGAGCGCCTGCGGCTCAGCCCCTCGGAGCGGGTGAGCCGGGACCTGGTGCTCACGGCCACGCCGAGCGGCGCGGCCCGCGAGCAGCTGCGCCGGGCCTTCGCCGAGGGCCGCGGCGAGGCGAAGGCGGCCGCTGAGCTGGGGCGCGTCGTCGGCGCCGACCGCGTGCTGGTCGCGCGCGTGGCCGAGCGGCGCGACGTGTGCGTGATCGGCGTCGCGGTCGTCGAGGTGAAGGCGGCCAAGCGTCGGTCCGTCGTGGTGGCCGCGGCCGAAGGGGCGTGCAGCGACTTCCCGACCTCGGCTCTGACTGACATCGGCCGCGCGCTCGGGACCAAGGGCGAGACCTGGCTCCTCGTGGCCCGCGACCGGGAGCGACGCACCGCCCTGGGCCTCGACGCCGGGCTCTTCACCGGGGTCCCGCCGGCGCCGGCGAAGGTCGCGGGGGGCGGGGTGGGCGGGGTGGTCGGGCCGACCGGGGCAGCGCCCCCGGTGCGGCCGCCGGGCCGCAAGTCGGTGTGGCGCGCCCCCTGGTTCTGGACCATCGTAGCCGTGGTCGCGGCCGGGACGGCCACCAGCCTCTACTTCGGCCTGAGCCGCACCGTCCACGACCCCGACCGGGTGCAGGTGAACTTCAGGTGGCCGCCATGAGGCACGCGCTGCTGCTCGTCGTGCTGCTCGCCTCGTGCACCAAGCACGAGCCGGGCGAGACCGGGTCCCTCAGGCTCTCAATCGTGCAGCCGGCGGACGCGCAGCCCTTCGCCGCCGCCGAACAAGTGGAGGTGCGCATCGTCGACCCCGGTCGGAGGGCCCCGTTCGTGCAGTCGATGCCGTGGCCGCCCGCGGCCGACGACACCCTGCTCGACTTCCTGATCTCCCCCGAAGGGTCGCAGTGGTCGCTCGTGGTCGCGGCCAAGGCGAGCGGCAGCGTGATCGCGGTGGGGCGCAGCGGCCCGTTCGACCTCCAGCCCGGGCAGGACGTGACGGTGCCGGTCTTCGTGGGCGTCGTCAACAGCTTCGGGGCCGCCCCGGTGAGCCTGGCCCAGGCGCGATCGGGGCACACGTCGCTCACGCTCCCCGACGGGCGCCTGGTGGTGGTCGGCGGCGCGGCCGAGGGCGACCCGGAGGCGCCGACGAGCTTCGCCTCCCCGGTGGTCGAGCTGATCGATCCCTTCGGCCGCACTCCCTGCAGCAGCGGCCTGCCGTGCTTCGGCGCCGGGGAGGTGCCGCCACGGACGCTGCACGGAGCAGTGCTCACCGACGACGGGAAGGTGGTCATTGCCGGCGGGCTCGGTGAGGGGAACGTGCCCCTCGCCGATCTCTGGGTGCTGGAGCCGGGTCAGCCCACCGTGTGGCGCGACCTGTCGTCCGTCATGGCGCCCCGGGCCGGAGCCGCCGTGGCGCTCATCGGCGGCGGGTCCTACGCGGGGAGGGTGCTGGTGGCCGGCGGCTGCACTGACTCCTCCATGACCACCTGCCTCGAGGACGCCTGGGCCGTGAAGCTCGAAGGCGGGGGCGACCAGGTGACTGGCTTTGGCGTGGTGCGCTTCGGCGCCACTGCCACCCCGCTCCCCGGGCACGGGGACGTGCTCGTCGCCGGTGGCCGCGATGCTGCCGGGCTCGCGAGCGCGGTCTACCTCTTCGACTCGGCGAGCGGGAAGATGCGGCCGGTGGACTCGCTCATCACGCCGCGCGAGCGACACGTCGCCGTCCCGCTCCCCGACGGCTCGGTCCTGCTGGCCGGCGGCTTCGACGCGGCGGGCGCCCCGCTCGCGAGCGCCGAGGTCTACGTGCCGTGGCTGCCGCCCGCAGGGCGCATGCTCCCGGCCGTAAGCCTCACGGTGGCCCGGCACGGCGCTGCGGCCGTGGCCCTGGCGGACGGGTCCATCGTCGTCGTGGGCGGCACCGACGTGACCGGCGCCAGCCCCTCCGTCGAGCGCTTCGTGCCGCAGGGGCCGAACGCGCGCGCGGACGCGTATCAGGGCGCCTTCTCGACGTTCGTGGCGCTGCCCGACGCCCGCACCGGCGCCGCCGTCGCCCTGGGCGTCGGCGACGAGCTCCTCGTCAGCGGCGGCCGCGGCGCGAGCGGCGCCGTCGCCGACCTCCTCGTGCTCGCCCGGTGCCTGCCGGACGACGGCCTGGGCTGCCCCACGCCTTGAGACGCGGCGCGGCGGTGAGGCCCCGGCGGCACGGGTGCGGCGATTCGGCGTAGCGGCGCTAGTTCGTGATCGTGAGCGTGTACGGCATGCAGCTCGTCTGGCTGGCGGTCGTGTAGACCCGGATGTAGGCGGTCGACGGGATGGTGATGAACGAGCCGCTGGCGGGCGTCGGGTCGACGAGCGGCTGCAGGTCGCCGCACGTCCCCTGGTGGACCTCCTGCCAGTCCCGCAGGGGGACGGCGCCCGAGTTGCCGGCGTCCGTGCACGCGTAGGTCCCGCCCGAGCAGTTGGTGTAGACCCGCATGTAGACGGTGGCAACCGCCGACGCGAGGATGATGCGCGGGCCCCAGTTGCACGTGGCGCCGCTGGTGAAGGTCACCGAGTACCAGTCCTCGTCGGGCCCCGGCCCGGCGAGGTTGTTGACGGAGACGCTCTGGGTGCCGTCGACCGCGACCGCGCCGAGGCTGGTGGCGGTGGCGCACGTGTTGCCCACGGCGTCGAGCGCGCACTCGCAGCCGTTCGCGTAGGTACTGTCCTGGTTGTACCATCCGCCGTTGCAGACGCTCACCTGACAGCTCCCGCTCGTGCAGACCGCGCTCGCGGTGTTCGGCGGGAGCGGGCTGTTGCAGTTCGTCCCGCAGATGCCGCAGTTCGCGGCCGTGTTCTGCAGGTCGGTCTCGCAGCCGTTGGTGAGCTTGTTGAGGTCGCAGTCACCCCAGTTCGTGTCGCAGGTGCCGTTGCAGCTGCCCCCCGCGCACGTCGGCGTGGCGATGTGGTTGTTGGAGCAGTACTGGCCGCAGGCGCCGCAGTGCGCGGGCGTCGTCTGGGTGTTGGTCTCGCAGCCGTTCGTGAGCTTGTTGAGGTCGCAGTCGCCCCACCCGGAGTCGCAGGTGCCGTTGCAGCTGCCGGCCGCGCAGGTGGGGGTGGTGATGTGGTTGTTGGAGCAGTTCTGGCCGCAGCCGCCGCAGTGCGCGGGCGTGATGTTGGTGTTGACCTCGCAGCCGTCGGTGCGCTTGTTGAGGTTGCAGTCGCCCCAGCCGGCGTTGCAGGTCCCGGTGCAGTTGCCGCCCGTGCAGGTCGGGGTGGCGATGTTGTTGTTGGAGCAGGCCTGGCCGCAGCCGCCGCAGTGCGCGGCCGTGGTCTGGGTGTTGATCTCGCAGCCGTCGGTGCGCTTGTTGGCGTTGCAGTCGTCGAACCCCGCGGCGCAGGTCCCGGTGCAGTTGCCGGCCGTGCAGGTCGCGGTCGGGATGTTGTTGTTGGAGCAGGCCTGGCCGCAGCCGCCGCAGTGCGCGGCCGTGGTCTGGGTGTTGGTCTCG
>JACRCY010000239.1 GCA_016218785.1 Deltaproteobacteria bacterium | reverse complement strand
GCGGGCGGGCCCGGCGGCAGCCCGGGCGGCGGAGCGCCTGGCGGGGGCGCGGCCTGGGCGGGTCGCGGCGGCGGCGGCCGGACCGTGTCGGCCGTCGCGATCTCGTCCACCGGCGGCGGCGAGAAGACGGTGGCCTCTCCCGCTGGCGCCGTGGCCTCGTACTCCTTGCGGCACGCGAGCGCCAGGTCCTTCAACTCGTCCTTGTCGAACCACGTGCCGTGGCGCAGACAGATGTCGACCGTCACGCCCTTGAGCTTGATACGCGACATCGGCGCGGCACACATCGGGCACTTGAGCCCTGCCTGGTCCCGGTCGACGTCCACCTGCGCGGCGGCGGCGAGCTGGTCCGACATCTCGGCGGCGTTGGTACCGGTCCCTTCCGTGAGCAGCACGCGGCCGGTCCCGTGGTCGAGCCACACGCCGGCGCAGCGGAGGCAGGGCCACGCAGTCACGGCGCCCGACGAGCGCTCCTCCAGAGCCGTACCGCAGCGGGGACAGCGAGCCTGGCCTTCCATGCGATCCCTCCCGCGAGCGACCTTGGGGGCCGCGGTCGCGTCAGGATACCACAGGCCCACCCCCGCGGATCGCCCGCCCGCCGCCGGGGCTGGCGCGTCGTCCGCCGGCCCGCTACAAGGGGCACCCAAGGAGGGCCGCGTGGAGACCGTCGTCGTCGTCAATGGGGACTCGATGGGGTCGGGAGACGAAGCCCTGGGCCGCAAGCTCCTGGGCAACTTCCTGCGCACCGTGGCTGAGCTCGCCGAGAAGCCCGACGCCATCGTCTTCTACAACGCCGGGGTGAAGCTCCTCGGCGAGGGGACGCCGCTCCTCACCGAGCTGAAGGCGCTCGACGACGCCGGGGTCGAGCTCCTCGGGTGCGGGACCTGCCTGGACCACTTCGGCCTGATCGAGCGGGTCGCGGTCGGCGAGGTCACCGACATGCGCGCCATCGCCACGCGCCTGCTCGGCGCCGCCAGCGTGATCACGATCTAGGTGGCCGCCGTCCCCGACGCTCCGCTCCGGGCCGCGGCGCGCAGCGCGTCGATGGCCGCCATGTTCGCGACGGCGTCCTCCACCGGCCAGCGCGGCGCGGCAGGCCGGTTCTTTGGGCGCGCCGGCCCTGGGCCTCGGGGTCCTAGCGGGCTCCGGCTAGTTGAAGATCCGGTCGAACAGCAACGCCATGCCCGCCAGCGGCAACGCCAGCCCGAGCGCCGAGCCGAGCAGGTAGTCGCGGTAGCGCACCCGCGACAGCGCGAGCGCGTAGTTGAGCTGCGGCGCCATCCACAGGATGAGTCGCAGGATGGTGATCGTCCGCACCGGGTGCGCGTCCAGGTGGCCGAGGATGCGCTGCACGAAGCGCCAGCGGATGGCGCCCAGCGCCTTGCCCCCCACACCCCGCACCACGAAGAAGCTCACGCTGACGGAGCAGAGGGCGCCGACGTAGCCGAGGCCGCCGCCGCCGAGGCGGCCATAGGCGATCACGGCCGCAGCCACGAACCCGAAGCCGGGCACGTGGACCAGCTCGCCGACGCAGAAGAGGGCGATGAGCAGCAGCGCGCCCCACCAGCCGGCGGCCTCCACGGTGGTGCGGATCCGCTCGGTCGTCAGGTAGGCCGTCAGCCCGGTCACCTTGCCGAGGACGAGCAGGCCCACGATCAGCGCCACCAGCGCGGCGATGCGCCACCAGCGCACGGGGCGCGGGGCCGCGGCGGGAGCGTCGCCCGCGGGCGGCTGACCGGCCGGAGCGGGCGCGGCGTCCTCGCGCGGCCGCTCCGTGGGGGCGGGCTCGGAGGTCACTCGGTACCCGGCTGGAAGCGCGGCGTCACAGGTCAGCACGTTCACGTTCAGGGGCAGGCGGGGCCGGTGCACACCATGCGCCGCGGCACCGTCCCCGCGAGGGTCGCGCCGTCGTAGCGCGAGGGGAGCAGCCCGCCGTTGGCGGCGCACTCGTCGCGGACATACTTGAGGAGGGCCTCGTAGTCCTTCTGGTCGCTGCCGTCGCCGCGGGTGACAATGGCCTCGATGGCGGTGATCTCGTGGCCGCTCGCGTTCTTGAGCGTGACGCCGACCGAGGCGGCGTACTGCGCCACGTAGAGGTTGGTGACCACGGGGTGGATCGTGATGTGGTCGCCGAGCGGGCTCTCCCACTCGTGCCCCACCCGGGAGAGGTCGAACATGACCACGTCCTCGTCGTCGAGGCCGTCCGCGTGGTTGGTGTCGACGGTGATCCTGGTGATGCGGCCGTTCTGCGCGTTCAGGACCTCGATGGGGTTCGTCTGGTCCTGCACCGGGCGCGAGGTGTCGTAGTACACGTGCAGGCCGCTCGGCACCAGGAAGAAGCCGCCGCCCTTGTGCATCGCCGACAGCTCCAGCGCCGCCTTGATCTCGGCGAACATGAGGTAGAAGCGCACCAGCGGGTAGCCGACCGAGTCGTCCACGGGGTTGAAGCCGAGCGGCAGCACGCGGTAGAGATCGGCGACGGTCAGGTCGCCGGTCTGGCCCTTCACGATGTCGGCGCGGATGACGCCGGCCCCGCTTACCGCCATCAGGGTCGGGCCGGCGACGTCCTCGGTGGCGGTGAGCATGGCGTCCACGGCGAGGTTGAAGCCGTTGGTCTCGGTGACGTGGGTGCGGCCGGGCACGTCGAAGGTGGTCTGCCCCAGGACCCGGTAGTAGAGGTCCCCCACCACGGCGGGGTTGTCGGTGACGGTGGTCCCCTCGATGCGGGAGAGGGCGGCCTCGAGGAACGACTGGTTGCCACCGGCGACGGGGGTCTCCTCGAGGTCGCGGATGATGGCCACGAGGGCGTCGTTGACGGCGGTGTCGGCGGGCACGATGCGGTCGTCGACGGGGATCAGCCTGGTCTTGGTCTGGTCGGCGACCAGCGCGGGGCGCGCGCCGGGCTCCAGCACCAGCTCGACCCGGCCGAGCCACGGGCCGAAGACCCCGGCCTGGACGATGGGCACCTGGTGCCCGTCGGGGCCCGTCGCGAGGTGGGGGATCTCGACGGGGTCGTGGGTGTGCCCGCTGATGATGAGATCGATCCCGGCTACGTTGCTGGCGATCTGGTAGTCCTCGCCCGCGGTCGGATCGTCGAGGTTGACGCCGCTGTGCGACAGGGCGACCACCACGTCGACCTTCTCCGTCTCGCGGAGCGCGCGCACCGTGGGCGTGAGGTCGGCGTACAGCTTCGGCAGCACCAGATCGGCCTTCCCCTCCTCGGCGTCGTCACCCGAGAAGCGCACCGGCACCTTGAGCGGCGCCTCCAGCGAGGCCATGACGCCCACGATGCCGAAGAAGCCGACCTTGATCCCGGAGGGGGTGATCACCACGTGGTAGCGCTTGATCGGCTGGTCGGAGGCGCCCTCGCCGTAGAGGGCCGCGAGGGTGTCGTCGGTCGTGTCGCTGTCGCTGAAGCGGATGTTGGAGACCACGATGGGCGGCAGGCCGCCGTGGGCGCGCGCCGCCCCGATGGCCGTGGCGTAGGCGGCCGGGCCGCGGTCGAACTCGTGGTTGCCCGGGCACATGACGTCGTAGCCCAGGGTCTTCATGAGCGTGAAGTCGGGCGCCGACGTCGTGTAGGCGGCCTGGGGGAGGGCGCCCTGCGTCTGGTCGCCCGCCGACACGGTGAGCGTGTTGGCGCCCGCCGCCGTGGCCGTGGCCCGCCCCTGCGCGAGGAGCGCGGCGCGGCGCGCCACGCCGCCGACCAGCGTGCCATTGCCGGCGGTGGTGGGCAGCGGGAAGTCATCGATCTCGGGGGCGTGGGCGAACAGATGCGAGTGCTCGTCCGAGGTGTAGAAGAACACCAGGTGGCGGGTGCCGGGCCCGGAGTCGACGCCGGCGTCCTGCTGCGCGGCGGTCTCGCCGTCGCAGCCGATGCCGGCCACCAGGGAGAGGGCGAGGATGAGGGCAGAGATGGACCGCGTGGACATCGGGAAGCTCCTCCCCATGGGTACGGAAAGCCTCATACTAGCGACCCGTGACGTGGCGCTCAAGCAGGTGACGCGCGCCGGCGGAACGTCGGTCGGCGCGCCCGCGGCCACGACGCCCGCCGCCGCCTCAGCCGCGGTAGAGGATCAGCGAGAGCCCCTGGAAGGGCTGCTTGCCCGGCGCCTCGTAGCGGTGGGGCACGTCGGCCGGGAAGAGGAGCGCGTCCCCCACGGCCAGGTCGTACCGCTCCGCGAGGAGGGTGAGCCGCAGCCGCCCCGCGGTCACCAGCACCTGCTCGAAGCTCCCGGGCGGGTGCGGCTCGGCCGCCTCGACGGCGCCTGACTCGAGGCGCAGCTCGTAGAGCTCCACGTGGTGGCCGGGCACGTTCCCCAGGAGCGGCCGGCTGCGGAAGCTCCGGTCGGCAGAGTACAGGTAGCGCGCCGCGCGGGCGCGCGACAGCCGCACCGCGGGCTGCTCCCCCTCGCTCCCCAGGAGCTCGGCGAACGACACCCCCAGGCCCCGCGACACCTTCCACAGCAGCGCCACCGTGGGGTTGGTCTTGAGGGTCTCGATCTGGCTCAGCATGGCGCGGCTGACGCCGGCGCGCGCCGCCAGGTCCTCGAGACTCATGGACTTCGCCTGCCGCAGGCGGCGCAGGCGCTCGGCGACTTGTCGATTGATGCTGTCCACGGGCATGCGCCCCTCGTTCAATATAGTGAAATCCCGCTTGACATGATGGACATCGTACAGCATAGTGAATATCGTTCGTTTTAGCAAACCGGCCGCGCGGGCGGTTCCCGCGGGCCACAGCGGGTAGGGAGCGGGAGGTCGCAGCATGTCGCAGACGCCGAAGTTCCACGAGGACATCACCAGGTCGATTGGCCGCACGCCGCTGGTGCGCCTCAACCGCATCACCGCCGGCAGCGGCGCCACCGTGCTGGCCAAGATCGAGGGGCGCAACCCGGCCTACTCGGTCAAGTGCCGCATCGGCGCGGCCATGGTCTGGGACGCCGAGCAGCGCGGCGCGCTCGAGGCCGGCATGGAGATCGTGGAGCCGACCTCGGGCAACACCGGCAACGCGCTCGCCTACGTGGCCGCGGCGCGCGGCTATGGCCTCACCCTGACCATGCCCGAGACCATGAGCCTGGAGCGGCGCAAGATCCTGGCGGTGTTCGGCGCGAAGTTGGTGCTCACCGAGGGCCCCAAGGGGATGAAGGGCGCGGTGGCCAAGGCCGAGGAGATCGCGGCCTCGGACCCCAAGCACTTCTTCCTGCCGCAGCAGTTCAAGAACCCGGCCAACCCGGCGATCCACGAGCAGACGACCGGCCCCGAGATCTGGGACGACACCGACGGCGCCATCGACGTGCTGGTCAGCGGCGTGGGCACGGGCGGCACCATCACCGGCGTCTCGCGCTACGTCAAGCAGCAGAAGGGCAAGAAGATCCTGTCGGTGGCGGTGGAGCCGACCCACAGCCCGGTGATCACGCAGAAGCTCGCCGGCGAGGAGCTGCAGCCGGGACCCCACAAGATCCAGGGGATCGGCGCCGGCTTCATCCCCGACACCCTCGATCTCTCGGTCGTCGATCGCGTGGAGCAGGTCAGCAACGACGAGTCGATCGAGTACGCGCGCCGGCTCGCGCGCGAGGAGGGGATCCTCTCGGGCATCTCCTGCGGCGCGGCCACGGCGGTGGCCGTCCGCCTGGCGCGGAACCCCGAGCTCCAGGGCAAGACCATCGTGGTCGTGCTCCCCGACTCGGGCGAGCGCTACCTGACGACGGCGCTGTTCGAGGGGATGTTCAACGAGCAGGGCTTGCTGATCTAGCGCACCCGCCACTCGCCGAAGGGGACGGTCGCTTCGGGCGGGACCGTGTCAGGCGGGCGTGACGAAGCGGGTCACGAGCCGCTCGAGCTCGACGCGCCGGGGGTCCCCAGGCTCGGTCAAGGCGTGGAGCCAGCGCCGCACGTACTCGAGGTCGAGCGAGGACCCCTTCACCGCGAAGAGCGCCTCGAGATCCAGACGATCCTTGCCGCGGAAGAGCGCGAGCTTGAGCACGGCGAGATCCTCGGCGGAGAGGAACCAGCGTAGGCGGCTGTCGGGCCCGGCCAGGCGCACCCGACGCCCGAGCGCCTCGTGGTGGTGCGGGTGGAAGGCGACGAACACGTCGACGTCGACGCGACCCAGGCGCACGCGAAACAGCGAGATCTCCTCGACGCCGCGTCGGGCCTCCTCCCGGCGGAAGAGGCAGCCAGCCCGCTCGAGGGCGTCGAAGAGACGCTCGATCTCCGCCTCCGGCACGAAGGCCGAGAGGTCCACGTCCCTGGTCATGCGGGGAGCGCCGTGGGCGCCGAGCGCCAGGGCGCCCCCGATGGCGTAGTCGATGCCGTCGTCGCCGAGCCGGTCGGCCAGCCAGACCGCCACGGAGGCTGCGTCCGTCAGGGTCGGCGCAGTCACGTGGTTCCCGGCGCCGGCCCGCTCAGGCGCGCGAGGCGTCGCAGGGCGGGGGCCGAGTCTGCGGGCACGGGCTCGTGGAAGTCGAGGGCCCGCCGCCGCTCGTCCTCGGGCAGCTGCGCCAGCAGGAACGCGGCCCAGCGACAGAGCGCGTAGGTCTCGGCGAGGCGCTCGGCAGTGGTCAGCTGCGCCGCGAGCGCCGCGCGCTCACGCAGCCGCTCGTCGCTGCGCAGGTACTCGAGCTGCGCGTTCAACCGCCGTGTGGGATCGACCTTCACCATGGCGCCCAGTCGATTGTACCGCAGGGCCGGACGGCCTGCCTCCTCCGCGACCGCCAGCCAGGCTCCACGCCGCCGTGGCGGGGCGCAGGGCGAGCCCTACTGAGCGAACGCCCTCGCGTTGCGGAACAGCCGCATCCAGGGCCCGTCCTCGCCCATGCCGTCGGGCCGCCACGAGAGCTGCACGGCACGGAAGACCCGCTCCGGGTGCGGCATCAGGACGGTGACGCGGCCGTCGGGCGTGGTGGCCGCGGTGATGCCGGCGGGCGAGCCGTTGGGGTTGTGGGGGTAGCGCAGGGTGGGCTGGCCCCGGGGGTCGACGAAGCGCGCGGCCACCAGCCCCGCGCGCTCCAGCGCGGCCTGCTGGTCGGCGTCCACGAACTCGGCGCGCCCCTCGCCGTGGGCGACCGCGATGGGGAGCAGGGAGCCGGCCATGCCGGCGAGCAGCACCGATGGGCCCGGCTCCACCCGCAGCAGCGACAGCCGCGCCTCGAACTGCTCGGAGCGGTTGCGCACGAAGCGCGGCCACGACTCGGTCCCCGGGATCAGCTCGCGCAGGTTCGACAGCATCTGGCAGCCGTTGCACACCCCCAGCGCGAAGGACTCCGCGCGCGCGAAGAAGCGGGCGAAGGACTCGCGGGCCCGCTCGTTGAACAGGACCGACTTGGCCCAGCCCTCGCCGGCGCCGAGCACGTCGCCGTAGGAGAAGCCGCCGCACGCGGCCAGGCCCTGGAACCCGTCGAGGGCGAGGCGTCCCTCGAGCAGGTCGCTCATGTGCACGTCGACGGCCTCGAAGCCGGCGCGGTCGAACGCCGCTGCCATCTCCACCTGACCGTTGACGCCCTGCTCGCGCAGGATGGCGACGCGCGGCCGCACACCGCCTATGGACGGGCCGGGGCCAGGGTTGGCCCCGGTCATTGGGGCCGGGGCCGCGCTGCGTGCGGCCGGGTCTTCGGCGAGGTCAAACGTCGCGCGCAAGGTGAGGCCCGGATCCTCCGGGTCGCAGCGGATCGCCTGCTCCTCGTCGGCGCAGGTCGGGTCGTCGCGCAGCCGCTGCAGGCGCCAGGTGGTCTCCGACCAGACCCCGCGCAGGAAGCTGCGCTGCTCGTCGAGCAGGACGCGCCCGCCGCCGCGCACCACGATGCGGTCGCCGGCGACGGGACGACCCACGCGCTGCACGCAGTCGCCGAGCCCGTGGGCCGCGAGCACCTCCCGCACGCGGGCGACGTCCGCGGTGCGCACCTGCAGCACCGCGCCCACCTCCTCGGCGAAGAGGGCGGCGAGGCCGTCCCCCCCGGGGGGTCCGGGGGGCGGCAAGCCTGCCGCCGCCCGGCTCGGTAGCTCCACCTCGAGCCCGGTTCCCCCCGCGAACGCCATCTCGAGCAGCGTGACCACGAGGCCCCCGTCGGAGCGGTCGTGGTAGGCGCAGAGGAGGCCCGCCGCGAGCAGCTCCTGCACCGCGGCGAAGAGGCCGCGCAGGAGCGCGGGGTCGTCGAGATCGGGAGCCTCGGCGCCGATGGCGCCGTGGACCAGGAGCAGCGCGCTGCCGCCGAGGCGGTTGCGGCTGCGCCCCAGGTCGACCAGCAGCAGCTCGGTGGGGCCGCGGTCGCGGCGCAGCTCGGGCGTGACCACGCCGCGTACGTCGGTGACGGGCGCGAAGGCGCTCACGATGAGCGAGACCGGCGCGACCACGCTCCGGGGCGTGCCCGCCTCGGTCCACACCGTGCGCATCGACAGCGAATCCTTGCCCACCGGCACGGCGATGCCGAGGGCCGGGCACAGCTCCGCGCCCACGGCCCGCACCGCGTCGAAGAGCCGCGCGTCCTCGCCGGGGTGGCCGGCGGCCGCCATCCAGTTGGCCGAGAGGCGCACCTGCCCCAAGGGCCCGATGGGCGCGGCCGCGATGTTGGTCACGGCCTCGGCCACGGACAGGCGGGCGGCGGCCGCGGCGTCGAGCACCGCGACCGGCGTGCGCTCCCCCATGGCCATGGCCTCGCCGGTCGTCGTGTCGTAGCTGGTGATGGTGACGGCCACGTCGGCGACCGGCACCTGCCACGGGCCGACCATCTGGTCGCGCGCCACCATGCCCGTGACGGTGCGGTCGCCGATGGTGACGAGGAAGGTCTTGTCCGCGACGGCCGGCAGCCGCAGCACCCGGAGGAGCGCCTCGCGGGCGTCGAGCCCGGGGGCGGCGAACTCCTCCTGCGGCGGCGGCCGCCGCGTCACCGCGCGCCGCATGCGCGGTACCTTGCCGAGGAGCGCCGGCAGCGGCAGGTCGACCGGCTGGTTGTCGAAGCAGGGGTCCTCGACCACGAG
This sequence comes from Deltaproteobacteria bacterium, assembly GCA_016218785.1. Taxonomy (GTDB): domain Bacteria; phylum Myxococcota_A; class Polyangia; order JACRCY01; family JACRCY01; genus JACRCY01. Next base: position 9,793 of record JACRCY010000239.1, on the reverse strand, counting down.
CCGCTCGTCGGCGGTGGCGTGACCGAGCACCGCGAAGGGGCAGCGCTCGCGCCGGCAGATGGCCTCGAACTCCGGGAGCCGCTCGGCCGGGATGGCGAGGACGTAGCGCTCCTGCGACTCGTTGCACCAGAGCTCGTGCGGGGTCATGCCCGGCTCGTCGTTGGGGACCCGGCGCAAGTCGAAGCGCGCTCCGCGGCGGCTCTCGTGCACCAGCTCGGGCAGCGCGTTCGACAGGCCGCCGGCGCCGCAGTCGTGGATCGACACCACGGGGTTCCGCTCGCCCAAGCCCCAGCAGCGGTCGATGACCTCCTGGCAGCGGCGCTCCATCTCCGGGTTGTCGCGTTGCACCGACGCGAAGTCGAGATCCTCGTGCGACGTCCCCGCGGCCATGGAGGAGGCCGCGCCCCCGCCCAGGCCGATGAGCATGGCCGGGCCGCCCAGGACCACGATGGCCGCCCCGGGGGGGATCTCCCCCTTGTGCACGTGCTCGGCGCGGATGTTGCCGAGGCCGCCGGCGATCATGATCGGCTTGTGGTAGCCGCGGACCACGCCGTCGACCTCGAGCTCGAGGGTGCGGAAGTAGCCGCACAGCGCCGGACGACCGAACTCGTTGTTGAAGCCCGCGCCGCCCAAGGGGCCCTCGAGCATGATGTCGAGCGCCGACACGATGCGCCCGGGGCGCCCGTGGTCGCGCTCCCACGGCTGCTCGGCGCCGGGGATGCGGAGGTTCGAGACCGAGAAGCCGACCAGGCCGGCCTTGGGCTTGGCTCCGCGCCCGGTGGCGCCCTCGTCGCGGATCTCGCCCCCCGAGCCGGTCGAGGCGCCCGGGTAGGGGGAGATCGCCGTCGGGTGATTGTGGGTCTCGACCTTCATGACGAGGTGCACCGGCTCGCGGTGCGCGCGGTAGACGCCGGTCGTGGGGTCGGGGAAGAAGCGGCCGGCCACCGGGCCCTCGACCACGGCGGCGTTGTCGCGGTAGGCCGACAGGACCCCGCCCGGGCTCTGCTCGGTGGAGCGGCGGATCATGCGGAACAGCGAGTCGGGCTGCGGGACCCCGTCGACGACGAGCTCGGCGTTGAAGATCTTGTGGCGGCAGTGCTCGCTGTTCGCCTGCGCGAACATCATCAGCTCGACGTCGGTGGGGTCGCGGCCGAGGTCGCGGAACACGCCCTTGAGGTAGTCGACCTCGCCCGCGAGCAGCGCGAGGCCGAGGGCGCGGTTGGCCTCCTCGAGGCCGGCGAGAGGGATGGTGGTGAGCGGGCGCGGTGAGTGGCGCTCGAAGAGGCGCGTCGCCTCCTCGAGGTGCCCGAGCACCGACTCGGTCATGCGGTCGTGGAGAGCGCGCCTGAGGGCGTCGTCGTCGCGCACGGGGCCGGCCACGGTCCACTCCACGCCGCGCTCGAGGCGGCGCACCGCCTCCAGGCCGCAGATGTGGGCGATGTCGGTGGCCTTGGACGACCAGGGGGAGATGGTGCCGCAGCGCGGCACCACCCAGACGCGCCGGCCATCGAGGGGAGCCGCGTCGAGCCGGGGGCCGTACTCCAGCAGCCGCGCGAGCACGCCGCGGCCGCGGTCGTCCAGCTCGGCGGACAGGTCCGCGAGGTGCACGAAGCGCGCCTGGAGGGCGGTGATGTCGGGGTTGTCCGCGCACGCGCGCGCGCGCCGCTTCGCCAGACGGGCCGGTGAGAAGGCGGGCCGGCCGGGGAAGAACTGGACGGGCATGGCACGGAGCATGCCACCGTCCGCGTGCGAAGGCCACGGGTTCGCCTTGCGGCCGGCCGACTTCCGCGCTAGGGATACGGGCCCGGAGCGGTCCTCAGAGATCCTGTACCCCTGCGCGGCCCCACGAGTCATGGCTACTGGCCCACGCGCCGACGTTCGCAACGTCGCCATCATCGCCCACGTCGATCATGGCAAGACCACGCTCGTCGACGGGCTGCTCAAGCAGGCGGGCTCGTTCCGCGTAGGGGAGGTGGTGCGCGAGTGCGCGCTCGACTCCAACCCGCTGGAGCGCGAGCGCGGCATCACCATCCTGTCGAAGGCCACGGCCATCACCTGGAAGGGCATCCGCATCAACATCGTGGACACCCCCGGCCACGCCGATTTCGGCGGCGAGGTCGAGCGGGTGCTGCGCATGGTCGACTCGGTGCTCCTGCTGGTCGACGCCTTCGAGGGGCCGCTGCCGCAGACCCGCTTCGTGACCAAGAAGGCGTTCGCGCTCGGCCTGCGCCCCATCCTGGTGGTCAACAAGATCGACCGCGAGGGGTGTGACCCCGACGGCACCGTGAACGAGGTCTTCGACCTCTTCTGCTCCCTGGGCGCCACCGACCAGCAGCTCGACTTCCCGGTCATCTACGCCTCGGGCCGCGAGGGGTACGCGATCCACCGCCTGAGCGACCTCCCCAAGGGGCTGGCGCCGCTGCTCGACCTGATCGTCGAGCGCGTGCCGCCCCCGCTAGTCGACCGGGACGCCCCCTTGTGCCTGCAGGCGGCCACTCTCGACTACGACGACTACCTCGGCTACGTAGCCATCGGGCGCGTGACCGCGGGCCACGTCCGGCAGGGGGACCGCGTGGTGTGCGTGGGCCCCGAGCTCCTGGGCCCGAGCGGCGAGGTGGTGCACGCGGCGCGCCGCGAGGAGTTCCGGGTGCAGAAGCTGCTCGCGGCCCAGGGGCTCAAGCGCTTCGAGATCGCCGAGGGCGCGGCCGGCGACATCATCATGGTCTCCGGCATGGGCGAGCTGAACGTCGGCGACACCATCACCGATCCGGGCCAGCCCACGGTGCTGCCCCCGCTGGTCGTGGACGAGCCGACCATCAGCATGCAGCTCATGGTCAACACGGGGCCCTTCGCCGGCACCGAGGGGCGCTTCGTCACCTCGCGCAACCTGCGCGAGCGGCTGCAGAAGGAGATCAAGTCGAACGTCGCCCTGCGGGTCGAGGAGACCGACGCCCCCGACGAGTTCAAGGTGTCGGGGCGCGGCGAGCTGCACCTGTCAGTGCTGATCGAGACCATGCGCCGCGAGGGGTACGAGCTGTGCGTGTCGCAGCCACAGGTGATCTTCCGGGAGCGGGACGGGAAGAAGCTCGAGCCCTACGAGGAGGTGCTCATCGACGTGGACGAGGCCTACACCGGCCCGGTCATCGAGAACCTGGGCGGCCGCGGCGGCCGCCTGCTCGACATCGCGCCGGGCGACCAGGGGCGCGTGCGCATGGAGTACGCGGTGCCCTCGCGCGGGCTCATCGGCTTCCGCCAGGAGTTCCTCACCTCGACGCGCGGCACCGGCGTCCTCAACCACAGCTTCAAGGAGTACGGCCCGTTCGCCGGCGCCATGCGGTCCCGGACGACCGGCGTGCTGGTGGTGCAGGAGACCGGCGAGACCAACACCTACGGCCTGTTCTACCTGCAGGAGCGCGGCCCGCTCTTCTTCGGGCCGGGCGTCAAGGTCTACGGCGGCCAGATCGTCGGCGAGCACATGCGGCCGAACGACCTCATCGTCAACCCCTCCAAGGCCAAGAAGCTGACCAACATCCGCACCACGGCCGCCGACGAGAAGCTCTTCCTCACGCCGCCCAAGGAGCTCACGCTCGAGGAGGCGCTCGAGTTCATCAACGAGGACGAGCTGGTCGAGGTGACGCCCAAGGCCATCCGCCTGCGCAAGCGCGTGCTCGACCACAACGTGCGCAAGCGCGCCGAAAAGGAGAGCGGCACCGGCCTCTACGCGCCGCGGTAGCCCGGCGGCGTGGTACACTCCGGGGTGCCGATGAGGTGTCCGTCATTGATCTCGGCCCGCACGCTGGCCGTCGCGTTGATGGCGCTTCTGCCGGTGCTCCCGGCGCGGGCGGCCGACCGGCCCGCCTCCCCGGACGAGGAGCGGGCGTCCTACGCGACCCCCTACGTCTACCAGAACGTCGGCGCCGGCCAGCCGATGTCCGTGACCGCGCAGTACGAGCTGGGCTACGGATCGCGGGAGAGCCGCACCTTCACCCAGGTGGGCATCGAGCAGGGCGCGCGCCTCCGCTTCCAGCCGTGGCAGCGCTTCGGGGTCGAGGCCTTCGGTGGCGTGGTGCTCGACGCCGGCAGCGGCGGCTACCGGAGCTTCGCCGCCTCGGTCGAGGGCCTGGGCCGGGTGCTGATCCAGTCGCGCCACCACCTCAACCTGGATCTCGGGGCCGGGTACATCTACGACTACCGCGGCGACCATGTCCCCCGCCTGCGCCTCACGCTCGGGCGGAGCTTCGGCCGCCTCGACCTCAGCCTCAGCGCGCTCCTGGAGATCCCGGTCGGCGGCGTGGGGCGCGACGGGGTCGACGTCATTACTACGGTGGCGGCCTCGTACCGGGTCGTGGCGCGGCTGCGTCTGGGCTTCGAGGTCGCGGCCGAGGACCTGGAGGGGCTGACCGGGCGCAACGAGGCCGAGGGGGGCGCGAAGCTCCTGTGCGGCCCGACCCTGGCGATCACGCTGCCGCACGGCCTCTTCCTCAAGCTCAACACGGCGGCGGTCTACGCCTGGCTGTCCAACCAGACGTACGCTGCGGGCGCGCGGCGCCCCGACGAGTGGGGCGTCATGGCCCGGGCCGTGGTCGGCTGGAGCTGGCACTAGGAGGGCGGTCGCCGGTCGCGGGCCATGGCCTTCGCCGTCTCGTCAGGAAGCACTCGCATCTACTTCGACGTGCTCGGCACCGAGGGGCCCCACGTGGTGCTCCTGCAGGGGCTGGCCCTGTCGTCGACCTTCTGGTTCGACCTGCCGCGGCGCCTCACGGTCGAAGGGGAGCGGCCCTGCCGCGTGGTGGTGGTCGACAACCGCGGCGTGGGCCGCAGCGACCGGCCGTGGGGGCCCTACCGCATGGGGCAGCTCGCCGACGACGTGGCCGCGGTGCTCGATGCGGCCGGCGCGGCGCGCGCCTTCGTCCTCGGCATCTCGCTCGGCGGCATGATCGCGCAGCACGTGGCGCTGCGGCACCCGACCCGCGTGGCCGGCCTCGGCCTGCTCGCGACCACGCCCGGGTTCCCGCACGGGGTGCTCCCCGACCCGGTCATGTTGTGGGCGCTGCTCCGCCTCCCGCTCGCGCGCGACCCGAGGGCCGTGGCGCGCATCCTGCTGTCAGCGAAGCACATGCCGCAGGCCAGGGCGCTGCTGGCGAAGTGGCCCGCGGCCATGAGGAGCGAGCCGGTCGTCCCGCGTGTCTTCTTCGCGCAGTTCGCGGCGGCATCCGGTCACTCGACGGGCTTCAAGCTGGGCGCGATCCGCTGCCCCACGCTGGTGGTGGCTGGCGCCGAGGACGACGTCATCCCGCCGGCCAACGCCCGGGTCCTCGCGCGGCGCATCCCGGGCGCGATGCTCGAGATCCTGACCGACGTGGGGCACGGCATCCCGGCGGTGGACGACCAGGTCCTGGTGCGCACGGTGGGGCGGCTGCGGGAGCTGGCCGCCGCCTAGCGCGGCTCCGTGCCATCGCCCGGCGCGGTCTGGCTTCACCCCTCACCCAGACGCTCCGCGCCGCGAGGGTGGCGAGACCCATCCCCCTCAGGATCACCGAAAGACGGGGATCCTGGACGGGATGCCCGCCCATGTCCCCCGAAATCACCGGGTCTGCGGTGATCTCAGGGGGGATGCCTCCCAAGGCAGCCTTTCTTCCTGCTGCGCGCCGGCCGCGGTAGTATCGCGTCGCCATGAGCCTTCCGGCGGGCCAGCGGGTCGGTGCGTACGAGGTGATCGCACCGCTCGGGGCCGGCGGCATGGGCGAGGTCTACCGCGCCCGCGACCCGCGGCTCGACCGCGAGGTCGCGATCAAGGTCCTGTCCGCCGACGTGGCGGGCGACGCGGACCGGCTGCGGCGCTTCGAGCAGGAGGCGCGCTCGGTGGGGGCGCTCAACCACCCGCACGTGCTCGCGGTGCACGACTTCGGGGTGCACGAGGGCGCGCCCTACATGGTCATGGAGCTGCTCGAGGGGGAGACGCTGCGCCAGAAGCTGCGCGCGGGATCGGTCCCCTGGCGCCGGGCCCTCGGGTGGGGGCGGGAGATCGCCTCGGGCTTGGCCGCGGCGCACGAGAAGGGCATCGTCCACCGCGACCTCAAGCCCGAGAACCTGTTCATCACCAAGGACGGGCGAGTGAAGATCCTGGACTTCGGGCTGGCCCGCACCACGGTCCGGACCGGGTCGGGGGCCGACTCGACGGTCCCGGCCACGGAGCCCGGCGCCATGCTGGGCACGGCCGGGTACATGGCGCCGGAGCAGGTGCGGGGCCGGCCGGCGGACGCTCGCGCCGACGTCTTCTCGTTCGGCGCGGTGCTGTACGAGGCGCTGGCCGGCCGGCGGGCGTTCGTCGGCGAGTCGCTGGTGGAGCAGTCGCACGCGATCCTTCACGCCGAGCCGGTCGCGCTGGCCGACAGCGGCGTGATGGTGCCGCCGGGCGTGGAGCGCGTGGTGCGCCGCTGCCTGGAGAAGGATCCGGCGGAGCGGTTCCAGTCGGCGCGGGATCTGGGGTTCGCGCTGGAGGCGGTCGCCGAGGGATCGGGCGCGAGCACCCGGTTCTCGGCCGTGGTCCCGACCGTGCCGCGGCCGTCGTTGCTGCGGCCGCCCCTGCTCCTGGTCGCCGCGCTGGTGCTCGTGGCCCTCGGCGTCGCGTTCGGCAGCCTGCGGTCCCGGCCGCGGGCGCCGGTGGGCGGCACGGCGGCGCCGGCGGCCACCGACCTCCGCTTCACGCGCGTGACCTTCCGCCAGGGGGTCATCGACGTCGGCCGCTTCGCCGAGGGGGGCCGGAGCGTGGTCTTCAGCGGCCTGCTCGGCACCGACCCGCCGCAGGTCTTCCTCGCCACGCCGGGCCAGCCCGAGACCCGCGCCGTGGCGCCGCCGTGGTCCCAGCTGGTGGCGCTCTCCCGACAGGGCGAGATGCTGCTCGGCGTGGTGCCCGAGGGGGCGACGCACCGGTGGCACCTGGCGCGGGCGCCGTTGGTCGGCGGGGCGCCGCGCGAGGTGCTCGAGTCGTACGAGTCCGCCGACCTCGGCCCGGACGGCGGCCTGCTCGCCGTGCGCCAGGTGCAGGGCCAGGCGCGGCTCGAGTATCCGCTCGGCACGACGCGTCTCGAGCTGACCGGCATGATCGCGTGGCCCCGCGTCTCGCCGCGTGGTGAGCACGTCGCCTTCCTCCACTGGCCGGTCAAGGGCGACGACCGGGGCACCTTGGAGCTGCTGGATCTGCGCAGCGGGATGCGCCGGACCCTGGCCGGCCCGTTCCAGGCCGTCGAGGGCCTGGCGTGGCGGCCCGACGGCGGCGAGGTCTGGTTCTCGGCCGGACGCGAGAACGCCCGCGGCAGCCTGCGCGCGGTGACGCTCGACGGTCGCGAGCGGTCCGTGCTCGCGGCGCTCGAGCGGCTGGAGCCGCACGACCTGGCCGCCGATGGCCGGGCGCTGCTGCGGCGGGTGGAGTGGCGGTTCCGGGTCGCGGCGCTCGTCGCGCCGGGGGCGCGCGAGACCGACCTGACCTGGTTCGACGGCTCCTACGTCGTCGACCTCACCGCCGACGGGAAATGGCTGTTGCTCGGTGAGGGGGGTGAGGCAAGCAAGCGCGAGACCCAGGTCTTCGTGCGTCGGACCGACGGCGCGCCCGCCATCGCCCTGGGGGACGGCCTGCCGCTGGCCCTGTCCCCCGACGGCAGCCCGGCGCTGGGCGCGCCGAGCGCTCCCTTCGACCGGCTCAGCCTCGTGCCGACGGGGCCGGGCGAGACCAGGGCGCTGCCGCCGGGCGACTTCACCGAGGTGACCTGGGCCCGGTTCTTCGCCGACGGCATGCGCATCCTCATCCTGGCACGGGCGCGCGACGGAGCGTGGCGGCTGTGGATCCAGGCGCTCGAGGGCGGCGCGCCCCGGCCCGTGGGGCCCGCGGGCGTCGACGCCTCGACCCCGCCCTCCCCGGACGGCACGCGGGTCGTGGTGCTCAAGGACCAGGCCGCCGTCCTGGTACCGCTCGACGGCGGCCCGGCGCAGGCGCTGCCGGGGATTCGTCGGGGCGACGAGCCGCTCCAGTGGACCGCGGACGGTCGGGCCCTCTACGTGCTGCGCCAGCCCCCTCGCCACCCGAAGCTCGAGGCCGAGGTGGTGGTGCACGATCTCGCCGCGGGCACGGAGCGGCTGTGGCGCGTGCTCGCGCCCCCGGACCCCGTGGGCGCGCACCGCCCCTTCATCAAGGCGCTCATGGTGACCCCGGACGGCCGCTCGTATTCGTACTGGTACGTGCGCGCGAACACGGACCTGTACGTGGTCGAGGGGCTGCGCTAGGGTCACCTACGCCTCGAAGAATCGCCGCCCCATCAGCAGGACGCCCAAGGCCAGGATGGCAGCGGCGGCGAGGGCCCGGGGCAGTCGGTCGCGGCCGGCCGGTGCGGGCGGCCGGCCGGCGCGCCGTGGTCATCCAGTAGAGGACGAAGCGGCCGCGCTCGTGCACCGGCGCCCGGTTGCCGGAGCGCACCCGCGTCGCGGGCACCTGCCAGGGGGGAGCGACGTGCGCGGCAGGCCAACCGGCCGGGCCATCTAGCCGCAGCCCCGGGCCGCGCGATCGGCTATGATCCGTGGAGATGGCCACGGAGTCGGTGCCATACTGGCTGCTCATCTCGGTGCTCTTCAGCACCGTGCCGCTCACGGAGGCGCTGGCCACGCGACTGCACCGCGCGGCCATGGACCTCTATCGACGCGACGACGGCGTGGCCCGGCTCCAGGGGGACCTGGTCCAGGGCGAGGTGCGCAACCTGAAGAAGGACCTCCTGCTCGGCTCGCTGGGGGGCCCCGGCTTCGAGGCGCACCTCGACACGGAGCGCGGCGCCGGAGTGGTGCGGTTCCTGCTCACGCGGCAGGGGATCGAGCTGATGGCCGAGCGGGAGACGCCGTCCTCCGCGATGAACTGAGGCGGGCCGCCGTGCGCCGAGCGCGCAGGGGCCGCGGCGTGGCGACTCCCGGGCAGGCCGCTGGCGAGGAAGACCGGGCGGGACGGGCTATCCGCCCTCGAGGCTGAACTCCATCACGTCGAACCAGAAGCCCGCTCCGGTGACCGAGTCGATCTCCGCCTGAACGATGACCCCGTGCCCCTCCTCGATCTCGAGGAAGCGCGCGAAGAGCTGCTGCCCGGCGGGGGGCAACTCCGCGACCATGCGCCGGTAAAAGGCGGAGGTCTCCTCCTCGAGGATGAGCGCCTGCTGCAGGAAGCCGAGCTCGGGCGTGGCGCCCGACGCCGGCTTCTTCAGCGTCCCTTTCAGCTTCTTGACGCCGGCCTGCACCTTCTCCTTGGACGGCAGGATGGTGCCCAGCTTCTCGGCGACGACCTGGCCCGTCTTCTGCCACTCGCCGAGGCGGCTCTCCAGGTACGCCACGTGGCCCTGCTCCTCGCTGGCCATGACCTCGAACACCTTCGCGGCCGTGGGGTCTGTGGCCTGCTTCGCCGCACCGGCGTAGGCGCCGTGGACCTTCTTCTCGTACACGATGGCGGTCTTGATCGCCTCTTCGAGCGTCATGACTGGCCCTCCGGATCTGTGCCGCGCGTCGCAGCGCGGCGTCAGCAGAGGTTACGGGGGGTGGTGCGGCTGGTGCAAGGGCTACGTGCGGGACGTGGCCAGGCCGCGCAGCCGCTCGGCCGCGCGCTCGAGCGTCTCGCGCCGCTTGCAGAAGGCGAAGCGGGCCGCGGTCACCGCGTGCCGCCGTCGGCGGGGGCGCTCATCGCGCGAAGTACCAGGCGAGCACCACGACGACGAGCCGCTCCTGGCCAGCCTGCGCGCCGAGCTGCGGCCGCACCTGCCCGAGG
>JACRCY010000254.1 GCA_016218785.1 Deltaproteobacteria bacterium | reverse complement strand
GGCTGGTCACCGACACCGGGAAGGTCGTGCGCCAGCGCTCGTACTGCGGCGGGGTGAAGGGGACGGCGGCGACGCCGGCGTCGTCGGTACGGACCGCGGCCCCGGGCCCCTGCACCGTGGCGCCGCGCACCGGCTCGCCATCGGGCGCCACCGCGGTCACGTAGATCAGGTTCTCCAGGCCGGCGATCGCCTCGCCCCCCTCGGCCATGACCTCGACGCGGAAGGGCTCCGACTCGACCGGGATGCTGCGCGCCGCGCTCTCCTCGTGCTGCGCCCCGTCGCGCACCCGCACCGACAGCGCGAGCGGGCCCGGGCGCCGCACCGGGACCTGGTAGCGGTACCTCCCCTCCGCGTCGGTCTGACCGTGCACCGTGAACGGCCCGGCGTCGAGCCACAGCTTGGCGCCGGCGACCGGCTTGCCGAAGAAGTAGCGCGCCTCGATGAGGCCGGTCGCCTTGGCGCCGGGGCGCTCGAACGGCCGGTCGGGGACGATGGTGACTTTGAACTTGGGCGGGGAGTAGCGCGCCACCTTCACGGTGCGCTCGTCACGCACCTCCGCCAGGCCGGCCTGGGGCCGGATCACGGCGCGCAGCCGGTAGGTGCCCAGGTTGACCTCCTCGGCCAGCTTGAGGCTCGCCGCGGCCACGCCGAACTTCGACGTGGTGGCGGGCTGCCGCAACACCAGGTTGCCGCGGGGATCCTCGACCTCGAACAGGATCTCGCGGCCGCCGAGCGGGCGGAGATCGATCGGCCGCAGCGCCAGGGCGCGGACGTGAATCGTCTGGGTCGGCTGGTAGAGCGGCTTGTCCGTGGTGAGGAGCACCCGGCCGCCGGTGGTGATCTCGAGGCGCCCCTCGTGCACGGAGCGCCCCGCGGCCGCCACCCCCTCCACCCGCAGCGTGTGCTGGCCGGGCGGGAGGTCGGGCAGCCGGAGGCGCAGATCCGCGGCCCCGTCGACGCTGGCGCGGGCCTCCGCCCGGGCGAGCACCTTCCCGTCCGCCGCGACCAGCCGGGCGCGGACCTCGGCCCCCGCGAGCGGCCGGGTCTCGTCCTCGCTCACGGCGAGGTGCGCGGCGGCCCGCACCGCCACCACGCTGCCCGTGGCGGCCTGGGTCGGCGCGACCACGTGCAGGCCGAAGGCGCCGGCGCCGGGCACGGTCGTCGCCGGCGCGACCGCGGCCCCGACGCGACCGTCGGCGGGCCGGGCCGCGGCCCGCTCGAGGTGGGTCGGCGCGCAGAGACACTCGAACAGGGCCAGCGCGAGGGTGGCACCGCCGCGACGCGACATGGCGACCTCCTGGTGACGGCCTATCCTACGACACCGGCGCCCGGGCGAGGTTCCGTGGCGCCACGCGACACGGTATCATGCGGTGTCGCGAGCCGGCGGCGCGGCGCCGCACGGAGCCCGTGGTGGATGAACACGCTCGCGGGGGAGAAGTTGCGGACCGAGAGATCCCACATCCGGTGAGCGCGACCGTGCGCCTGCGCCATTCGCCTCCGACGCGTCCCGTCGCCCTCGCCGCCCTGGCCGCGGCCGGCCTCGTGCTGCTCCTCGGACCCGCGGCCGCGCCCGGCCCCCGCTGCCCCGCCGACATGACGCCCGTGCCGGGCCTTGCGGGCTGCATCGACCGCGTCGAGGCCTCGGTGGACAAGGGTCGCGCCCGCGCCCGCCGCGGAGCGCTCCCCGCGACCAACGTCACCGCCGCGGAGGCCCAGGCCGCGTGCCAGGCCGGCGGCAAGCGCCTGTGCCGCGACGACGAGTGGCTGGCGGCGTGCCGCGGCGAGAAGCGCCAGTGGCACTTCCCGTACGGCGAGCAGTACGAGCCCGAGCGCTGCTTCGGCTGGGAGCGCTCGCAGCGGCAGAAGGCCAAGGGCCCGACGAAGACCGGCACCCACCCGCGCTGCACCACCCCCGAGGGGATACTCGCCCTCTCGGGGAACGCGTGGGAGTGGGTCGACCGCGGCGCCGGGCAGCCGGCCTGGCTGCGGGGCGGCGGCTACGGCAACGCGTTCATGGACATGGCCTGCACGGCCCGCGAGCGGCCGCTGCCAGACTACCGCTCGTGCGCTGCGGGCTTCCGCTGCTGCGTGGACCTGGCGCGGTAGCGGGTCGGGGCCGCGACGGGTCGCGGCGGCGGTCGGAGCCGCGCGCGCGCCGGATGGGGCCGAGGCCTGCACGTGGCAGTTGCCGGCGCTCAGCCCGTCGAGCGCGAAGGAGCCGTCGGCCGCGGAGTACGCAGTGGGAAATCCGCCACACTCGGCGTAGGCCTCGACCGTCTTCATGGCGACGGGAACCACCACCAGCCAGACGGCGCTCCGAGGGCTCCCGAGAAACCGCGAGAACGCGACAACCGCCGGAAAGGACCAGGGGAGCTTTGCCGGGAGAGGACGACTTGCTTTCTATTTGGTCGCTACTGCGAGCCGCCGCGGCGCAGCGCCAGCGTCTGTCGCAGCACGGCCAGCGCGGCGCGGTCCTTGTCGCGGCCGAGCTGCTCCTTGAGGGCGATGACGGTTGCGAGGTCGAGCACGCGAAGCTGGAGCTGGCCAACGTCCATCGTGGTCGAGTCGCCCACGAGGTCGTCGTAGCCGAGCCCGTTGCCGATGGCTCCCAGGACGTCGAGCGGGCCGTGATCGGTGAGCAGGAGCTGGTGCCCGGGCGTGGCGAGGGCGGTCGCCGTCGGCGTGAGCACGCGTCCGGTGAGGTCGCGGTACCGCGCGTGCATGGCGGCCAGCGCGGCCAGGGCCCGGGCGATGTTCTCCGGGGTGCGCCGGTGGACCACGTCGAGGTCGAACGTGGCGATCGGCGCCCCCTGGAGGACCGCGGCGACGCCGCCGACGACGATGAACTCCACGTCGTGGCGCGCGAGCACGAGGAGCGCGTCGCGGAATCTAGGGGGCGTCGGCGCCATCGCGGAGGCTCAGCGCGCTGTCGACGAAACCCTGGAGGGCATCGAGCCGCTCGGCGGGCGCCAGGCCCAGCATCCACTGGATGAGCGACAGGTCGACTCCGTCGGTCGAGGCAGCAGACCGCTCGAGCTCACACGCGCCATCCGAGGCCCGCGACACGCCCGGCTCATGCTCGACGCCACCGACTGCCGTCGTGTTGCCCACGACTCGATGATAGCACGCGGGCCACGGCCGCGGCGGGCGCGGGGGGGAGTGCGCAGGCGAACCGGACGGTCGGCCCGGCGCGGGGGCTGGGCAGCGCTGTAGATCCGGAGCTGACGCCCCCCCCTCCCCGGCTCCGACGACCCTGGCCGTGCCCGCCGTCTCTCGTGGGCCTCGCTCCTGAAGAGGGTGCAGGAAGACGTTCTGGTGTGCTCCAAGTGCGGCGGCGAGATGCGGCCCCCGCGGTCATCGAGGTAGGCTACGGCCGCTGGGAACACGGGCCACCGCGCGCCCGCCGCGTCGTCCCCGACCCCGTGTTCGCGTAGCGACCCGCTGCCAGCACCCACCTCCGGCTGCCTGGGACAACCCCATCCGCCGCCGACCGCCCCGTCGACCAGAGGAGGCGGACGCAGGCGGCGCCCTGCCGCTGGGATCAGGCGAGCCGACCGGCCGCACGCAGCAGCTTCTCGGCGCGGCCGCTCGCCAGCTCACCGGGCCGCTGCCGCAGCCGGCGCTGGAGCCGCCGGCGGAGCCGCAGCCGCCGCGGCGGCGGTGCCGCGCGTCGCGCTGCCCTCAGCTCCCCATCACGGCCGATGGTGTCGTGGTGGTCTTCGGAGCGAGGGCCGAGCTGTTTCTTCCAACTCTGCTAGCTCAGGGCAGGACGCGGAGGGCGGAGCCCTCCCCGGGGATCAGTACTCCCAGGACGCGGCGATGCTGCGGAGCACCGGGGTCTTCTGCGGATCGGTGGTGGCCAGCGTGACCTCGATCTGCAGGTAGCGGCCGATGGGGAGGCCGGTGATGTCGAGCGGTGACGCGTTGGCCGGCCCGGCCCACGCCGAGTAGGGGCCGCCCGACACGGTGGCGCTGCGCGCGCGCACGGTGATGGAGGTGACGCCCGGCTCGATCTTGCCGTCCCACTCCACCCGGGCCCAGCGCGCGTTCGTGTAGCCCGAGTCGTACTCCACGGTCCAGGTGCCCGTGGGGCGGGTGAAGAGGATGTTCTGCATCCCCGTCATGTCGGAATAGGTGTAAGGGTTCCCGCCGGCGGGGCCCACGGAGTAGATGTTGGTGACCGGGGCCAGCGGGTTGGTCATGTCCATGCGCGCGGCGTTGATGTCGGAGTAGGCGATGGTCCAGACCCGGGACGCGGTGTCGATGGCCGTGCCGATGGGGTGGGTCATGGAGCTGCCGAGGTCGTAGACCCGGTACGAGTTGTCGGACGGGTCGACGCGCACCAGCCGCTGGTTGTCGCCGGCGCCGCCGACGAAGTGCGACAGCGCGCTGTAGACGAACCCGTCCGGCGCCACGGCCACGCCGCGGGGCCGGCCATGGAGGTTGCCGTCGATGTTCAGGTTGATGTAGGTCCAGGCGTTGCTCTGCCAGTTGTACCGGATGATGGCCGAGCAGCCGTACGACCCCAGCCACACGTTCTGGATGTTGTCCACGGCGATGCCGTAGTTGCTGAAGCAGGGGATCGAGCCCGCGCCCGAGGAGGGGGGCACGCGGTTGGCGACGAGAGTGCCGCCGTTGTTCGTGACGTCGATCTCGCTGAGCGCCTGCACGGTGGGGTCGTAGCTGGAGGCCCAGCTGCAGTTGCCGGCCACCCACACGTGGTTGCGGTTGTCGGTGGCCATGCCGTAGGGGCACGCCGACACGTCGACGGTCTTCAGGATCACGCACCGCGGCGGCGTCTGCGTGGTATCGACCTGCGTGCCGGAGATCTTGTAGACCCGCTTGTTGTTGTACGACCCGGCCCAGATGTTCTGGTCCGCGTCGATGGTCAGGGCGCGCACGATGCCCGGGACGTCGGCACGGCAGATGAGGCTGCCGTCGGCGCGCAGGTGCACCGCGTTGGAGTAGGTGAGGTCGTTGGGAGAGGACAGGCCACGGTTACCGACCCATGCGGTGCCGTCGGGCATCATGGTGGTGCGCGACGGGCTCTCGCCGTTGGAGCTCACCGGGAAGCCCGGCTCCCAGGCGCCCGTGTCGGTGTTGAGCTTGTTGACCTGGTTGTTGCCGGTGTTCGCCACCCAGATGTAGGGGAGGTTGGTCCTGGTGCTGTCGAGACACAGGTTGCCGGGCACGCACTCCGGGTCGAGGGGGTTCGACGGGTTCTGGCTGACCCCGTTGGACGTGCCCTCGTTGAAGTCGTCCTCGCTCGTCCAGGGCTCCTGGTAGCACGGGTCGGGCGGGCACTTGCCGCAGCTGTTCACGACCCCCTCGTCGGTCAGGCCGTCGCAGTCGTTGTCCTTGGCGTCGCACGCCTCGGTGGTCGGGCCGACCTCGCCCACGCACGTCCCCCACTGGCCGTTCGTGCACGTCTGCTGCCCCTTCTGGCACTCCCCCACGTCGCTGCCGCACGCCCGGGTCGTCCCCTCGTCGCAAAGGCAGCCGTCGTCGGGGATCCCGTCGCAGTCGTTGTCCAGGTGGTCGCCGCAG
>JACRCY010000253.1 GCA_016218785.1 Deltaproteobacteria bacterium | reverse complement strand
GCGGAGCAGCGCCGTCACGTGGCCGCCGTGGAGCCGGCCGTCGCCGTCGCCGCCGCGCGGCAGCGGGAGGGGCCGCGCCGCCGCGGCCGTGAGCGCGTGGGCGCCGCCGGGGCCGATGGCCGCGAGCGCGCCGTCGAGATCGCCGCCGAGGCGGCGGAGGTGGTCGATGCGGGTGCGCGGGAGCAGGTGGGCCACGGCGCGGACCGCTCCGCCCGAGCGGTCGAGCACGTGCACGCCGTCGTCGAAGGTGGCGACGTGCAGCAACGGGCCGTCGCCGTGGAGCGCGGTCACCAGGAGGTCGCCGCGGAGCTGCGTGCAGGCGCCGCGGCCGTCGGCCCGGAAGAGGCCGAGGGGCGTGCCCACGAGCAGGGTGTCGCCGTCGAAGGCGAGGGCCATGACCCGGCCGCCGGGGACCGCGGCGCACACGCGCCTGAGGCCCCGACCGTCGCCCACGTGGACGTGGCCGTCGGTCGTTCCCAGGGCGTAGCGATGGCGGTCCACGGCCAGGGCCGCGACGCTCGCGAGGTCGGCGCGGCGGCCGTGCCCCGGCTCGGCGTCCAAGGCCACGGCGCGCAAGGCCCCGGGCTCGAGCGCCACCGCGCCGCCTCCGAGCCACCCGACGAAGAGCAGGCCGCCCGCGGCCACGACCTCCTGCACCGGCCCCGTGGCCTTGCCGACGCGCAGGATCTTGACCCGCTCCGGCCCGACGAGCGTGATGCGTCCGTCGGCGCCGCCCAGGGCCACGCCGTCGCCGAAGGGGGCGGCCACGCGCAGGTCCACGTCGGCCAGGCCGTCGAGCGTCGTGAGCAGCCGGGACCCGCCGCGGCCGCCGAGCAGCGCGCCGCCCGGGGTCAGGACCACGGTGCGCCCCGCGACCGCGACCACGTCGCGCACCTCGCGCGCCGCGGTCCACAGGCGCACGTCGCGCGGCCGGGCCGCGTGCAGGTCCCGCTCCCCCTCGACGACGACCGGGACCGTGTCGGCCGTGCGCAGCCCCAGCCGGTGGGCGTCGTCGAGGAACCGTCGCGCCGGCCGGATGGCGGCGACGTAGGTCGTCAGGCCCCCCGCCGCGAGGAGCACGACGAGGCCCAGGACGACGAAACGCACGAAGCGGCGACGCGCCATGCCCCCGAGACCTCGCCGGGGGAGTCTAGTCCGGGCCTCCGCGTGGAGCAAGAATCGCACGATGCCCTCCCTGGCTCTCCGTCCGCGCTCCCTCCTTTCACGAACCGTGCCGGCCCGCCCCGACGCAACCCCCTGCCCCGGCTGGCGCTTTCGCCCGGCGCCCGGCGCCCCTCGACGATCGGGAGAGCCCATTCTGTAGAACGGTGGGGCGCCCTCAGCGGGCGACCACGACCCGGGACGCCGCGGTCCGGGTCACGCGCAGCACGCCACCCGCCGCCTCGAACTCGTAGCCGGCCCCGAACGAGCCCGCCCCCGGCGGCAGGGGCACGCCGTCGGCGAGCACCGTGCCCGGCGCGAAGGTCAGGCGCAGCACCTCGGTCCCGTCGGCGTGGGCGGCGACGTACTCCACGCGCCCGTCCGCGTAGGCGACCTCGGTGAGCACCGAAGTCGAGCCGAGGATGTGATCCTGGTCTGGCGGCGCCAGCTCGGGGAGCGCCGCCATGGCGTCGAGGAAGTGCGGCACGTAGTCGAAGTAGCCGTCGCTGAACCAGACGCTCTGGTCGCACAGGCTGAAGATCACAACGCCGTCGTCGCGGGCGAAGTAGCTCGCCAGCGCGAGCGCGCGCCGCCCCTCCTCGGCGAACGCCGCGCCGCCGCGCGCGGCCCACATGGCGTTGAGCGATCCGTAGCGCGCCGTGTGGCTGCTCGAGAGCTGCAGGTAGTAGAACTGCTCACGGATGCCGGTGGCGCCGCGCCACTTCGCGTCCGGGTCGCCGAGCGTGTCGCGGATCCAGCCGAGCAGCGCCGGCACGTGAAGCTCGACTGCCGGGTCGGCGGTCGAGTTGCGCATGAGGTACCGCGCCACCTCGCCCGGGGTGTACTGCTCGCGGTTCGCGTTGCGCACATCGGGCGCCACGTCCTCGAAGTACCCCTTCCACCTCATGTTCTGCACCGGGTGCCGCAGCAGCCAGTCCCAGGCCTGCTGCCGCGCGCTCAGGTGGGCGTCGGTGGCGACCCCGAGGCGCGCGAGGCCCCGCCGCCGCAGCCGATCGCCAGGAGCGCCCACCCGAGGATGACCCGCGCGTCGATCATGGTTCCCCTCCCGTGGTGGGCCGACTCGCCCGATCGCCGCGGCCCCGGGAGTGCAGAATCCGGACGCGGGTCGGGAAGTCGCGCAGCAGCGCGGTGAGCTGGTCGTATTCGGGGCGCCGCGTGGCCACGCGCAGGTTCACGCGCGCGCAGACGCGCGGCTGCGTATTCCAGAAGTACGTCGTGCGCACCACCTCGAGGAGCCGGCCGCGCTCACGGCCCAAGGGGAGCAGGGTGGTCGTGCCCGGGAGGACCGCGCAGCCGTTGACCTCGGGGCACGGCGTGGTGCCCGGGCCGGGCTCGAGGCAGTCGCGCAGGAAGACGATCGAGAGCCAGGCGTCCTTCGCCTTGTACGCCACGTGCAGCCAGGTGCGATCGTTCGCCGCCTGCGGCTCGAGGAAGCCCGGGAACTCGACGAGGATCCGCCCCTCGGGGTGCGCGGCGCGCACCGGCCGCGCGTCCCAGCGGGGCAGCGGGTCGGGGCGCGGCGCCGGCTCCCCGCCGCACGCGGCCGCGAGGATAGCCGCGGCGACGACCGCCAGACCCCGGCGCCGGCCCCACATGCCCACATCCTACTCCACCTCGATCACTTCCTGCAGCGCCGGGTGGCCATACTCGGCCGCGCCCGTGCGCACCGCGAGGTTCGGCTCGATGCGGGCCCGGCCCCCGCCGTGGGTGTGGCCGCACAGGACCAGGATCGCACGGTCGGGGCGCGCGAGCGCGGCCGCGCGCAGCACTTCACCGGTGGCCCGGCAGCTGAAGTGCGGCAGGTAGTACGGATCGGAGAGGCCCCCCTCGTGCCACGCCGCCTCGCGGAACGGCGGCACGTGCGTGAGCACCACGACCCGGGCATGTTGGGCCAGCGCTGCTTCCAGGGCCCCGCGCAGGTGCGCGGCCGCCTCGTCGCCGAGCGCCTCGAGGCGCGTGCGCCGGGTGCCCGGGTAGAGCCCGGCGAGCTCGGCGATGGCGAAGTAGTCGGTCAAGAGGACGCGCGAGCCGCCGAAGTCGCCGAAGCGGGCGTCGGCCCAGCCGCCGTGGCCGACGAGCGCCGTGCGCGCGGTCAGCCCGACCACGGTCTCCGCCTCCAGCCACCGCAGCCACGGCGAGCCGGCCACGAGGCGCCCCACGCGCGCGCGGACGGCCGCGATGCTGTCACCGTAGTAGTCGTGGTTGCCGAGGACGAAGTAGACCGGTCGCCGCGCCCGCTCGCCGATCCTGATGAGCCACGCCTCGAGGCTGTCGCTCTCCGCGAGATCCCCGGCCAGCAGCAGGGCGTCGGCGCCGCTCGCCGTGACGCCCTCGAAGAACGCCTCCTGCGCCGCCGCGTCCGCGAGGTTCAGGTGGACGTCGTTCGCCCAGGCGAGCCGCATGCCCGCCCATCCTACCGCCGATTCGCCCGCCCGCGGAGTCCTGACCGACGGGCACCGTTGCCCTGGTCGCCCACGGCGGCGCCTGCGGGAGAGCGGCGCGGCGCCCCGAAGTTGTGCTAGGTTCGCTGCGTGCAGGAGGGATCCGTGGCCGCGTTGCTCCGCCCCGCGCTGTCGCTCGCGCTGCTCGTCCCGCTGCTCGGGTCCTGTGTCGCCGAGCCTGGCGCCGCGCTCACCCGCCAGCCGATCATCGGCGGCGAAATCGACGAGTCCCACCCCGCGGTCGTGGCCCTGACCGTCTTCGGCGGCTCGGAGTTCTGCAGCGGCACGGTGATCGCGCCGCGCGCCGTGCTCACCGCCGCCCACTGCATCGCGGGCGGCTACGATCCCGCCGCCATCCTGGTCTTCTTCGGCACGACCGTCGGGGGCGAAGGCACCCTCAGGCGGATCACGGCGGCCACCTACCACCCTGACTTCTCCACGGACTCCCAGGGCTACGTCTACAACGACGTGGCCGTGCTCACCCTGGAGGAGGACGCGCCCGTCACGCCCATGGCCTGGCAGCGGACGCCGCTCGCGGACCCGTCCGGCAAGACGGTCACCTTCGTCGGCTACGGGGTCACCGACGCGCGCACCCAGTCGGGCAACGACACGCGCCGCACGGTCGACGGGGTCGTCAGCTCCCTGACCGACAACTACGTCCACTTCGACGGCAACGGCGTCTCCGGCACCTGCCAGGGGGACTCGGGCGGCCCCACCTTCCTCGACCAGAACGGCGTCGAGACCGTCATCGCCGTCACCTCGATCGGCGTCATCGGCTGCGTATCGGAGAGCGACAACACCCGCGTCGACATCCACGCCGACTTCATCGCCCCGCTCGCGCCCATGCCGGTGACGCTCGCGGTGAGCGAGCCGACCGAGGGCGCCTTCGTGGGCCAGGACTTCACGGTGGCGGTGGACGCCGCGTCGCCCGCCGGGGTGACCGTGGTCGCCCTCCTGCTCGACGGCGCGCCCCTGGTCTCCACCGCGGAGCCGCCCTACACCTTCGACCTCACCTCCATCCCCGACGGTGACCACCTCCTGTCGCTCCAGGCGACCGGGGCCGACGGCGGCCACGGCGCGGTCGACGTCTGGGTGACCGTCGCGACCCAGGAGGTCGGCGTCGCCTGCAGCGCGGACGCCGAGTGCCGGAGCGGCATCTGCGCCGAGGCGGGATCGGCCGCCGGCGGCTTCTGCACCAAGGCCTGCACCACCAACGCCGACTGCCCGGCCGACGCGGCCTGCAACCCGGTCGCCGGCGGTCAGCGGTGCGGACGGCCCGGCTCCGACAGCGGCGGATGCGCCGCCGGCGGGCGGGCGGACGGCTCGGCCGGCGGGCTCCTCGGCGTCCTCGTCCTCGCGCTCGCGGCCGGCCACACCCTGGGCCGCCGCGGCCCGCGCCGCCGGGGCGGGATCATGGTGCTGCTCGCGGCGCTGGCGGTGCTGGTGGCCGCGTGCGGCGACAACGTCAAGGTGTACCAGGTGGACGCGAGCTACCCGGTGCACACGCGCCCCCAGAACGACGCGGCCGTGGTGGAGCCCCAACTCGACGGCGGCGCCCCCTCCGGCATCGGCGAGGCCTGCACCAGCGACGTGGACATCGGCCAGGGGACCTGCGCCGCCGACCTGATCTGCATCACCGCGGATCTGACCGACGGGCTGGCCGCGAACGGCTACTGCACGGTCCCGTGCGGCGAGGGCCTCGGCTGCCCCTGGGACTCGACGTGCGTGGCCGGCACCGCCCACAGCATGCTCTGCCTCCGCACCTGCGCCGACGCGTCCGGGTGTCGCACGGCCGACGGCTACCACTGCATGGAGAAGAGCGGCGCGCAGGTCTGCTGGAACTGGATCGTCCCGCCCGGGACCAACGACGGCGGCGCCTGCTCGTCGCCGGACGGGGGACCGTACGTGAACGCGGCGGGCCGCCGCTTCGGCGAGTCGCAGCAGCTGCTCCCGTCCGACGGGGGCATCGTGGAGTCCCAGACCCTGGTGGTAGCCAAGGGGACGACGGTGGCCGCCTCGTTCGCCAGCTCGGCCAGCTCGTTCGGCGGCGGCCGCGTGGCCGTCACCGCCTCGCAGGACCAGGGCGTGACCTTCGGCCCCGCGGTCGTGGTCCAGGACTCGGTGACCAGCCGCAAGAGCGACCCCATCCTCGCCATCGATCCCAGCGGCGCCCACCTGTACCTCGGCTGGGTCGGCTACGATCGCTCGGGCGGCAGCACCACCAACATGCGCGTGTTCGTGGCGCGCTCCGACGACGCGGGGCTGACCTGGCCCACGGCCCAGATCCACGACGCGACGACCACCGACTCGGGGACCGGTACCGTGGCGCGCCCGTGGCTCGCGGCCGGCCCGAACGGCACCGTCTACGTCGCCTACGTGCTCGGCGCAGGCTCCTCGAGCATCATCAAGGTGGCCCGCTCCAGCGACCTGGGCGCCACCTGGGACGCGCCGGTGCGCGTGGACGACCCGGCCCGTACCCCCAGCGCGCGCGGCCTCCCCCACGTCGCCGCCAACGGCGCCGGGGACGTCTTCGTGGGCTGGGGCGAGGTCGGCCTCGGCGTGCCCAACGGCGACGCCGCCAACGACGTCTTCGTGGCGCGCGGGGACGCCGGCGGGACGTGGGGCACGTTCGGCCCGAACGTGAAGGGGAGCGCGGACGCCGATCTGGTGGTCTCGAACGGCCTGGCGGTGGTCCCGTCGGTCGCCGGGACCAAGCTGTACCTCGTCTACGTCGCGGGGCCGCCCGACTCGCAGCGCTGGGACGTCCGCCTGACCTGGTCCGACGACCGCGGCGACACCTTCTCGGCGTCCTCGATCAAGATCAACGACGACCGGAGCTGCGCCATCCACGTCCTCCCCGCGGCGGCGATCGACGCGGCGGACCGGCTCCACGTCGTCTGGTACGACAACCGCTTCGGCACCGAGGAGGGTGGTTTCTACTACTCCCGCTGGGACCCGGTGGCCGGCGCGCCGAGCGCGAGCGAGTTCGTGAGCGACGCGACCTTCGCCTACAGCACCGAGCCCCGGGCGTCCAACCGCCTGGGCAACTACGCGGGGGTCGCGGTCGACGGCACCTACATCTACGCCACGTGGGCCGACTCGCGCGGCGTCACCAACACTTCCCACGTCCGCTTCGCGCAGGGCACCCTGCCCTGATCCGCAGCCCCTTTCGCCCCCAGACCGCACCGCTTCTCCCACTCCGTGGCCCGCGGCTCGCCGCCGCGTCGTCCCGCCGCGCCCAGCCCGCGCTCGCTCGCCTTCGGCCCGAGGCCATCCCGGACGTGACTTCCTCCGGGGTTAACCGGCGTGGAAGTTCGAGGGGACATGGCTCGGCCTCGGGTGCCCCGTCTGCGCGGACGGCGCGGCGCCGCGCCCGGGGAGCACTGGCCGGAGGAGCGGAAGCCTCCCCTAGTCCTTCGTCATGATGCCGAGGGTCTTGACGCCGGCGCCGCGGCACACGTCCATGACGCGGACCGCCTCGCCGTAGCTGGCGTCGTCCTCGACGTTGAAGAACACGATCTTCTGCCGGTGCTTGCCGAGCTCGGCCTTCAGCTTGCCGCCGAAGTCGCCGGTGTCGTACCGCGCGCCGGCCACGGGGCTCAGCTGGCCGAAGGGCTCGTTGTTCAGGAGGATCTTGCGGTCGGCCGTGTAGGTGATGATGAGCTGGTCCGAGGTCACGTCGGCCGGGGCGTCGGCCTCGGCCTTCTTGGGCACGTTGACGGCCAGCTGCTTGAGCAGCTGGGGCGTCAGCACCATGAAGATGATGAGGAGCACGAGGACGATGTCGATGAGGGGGGTCATGTTGACCGCGGGCTGGACCCCCTTCTTCGCGCCAGTGCCGACCTGCATCCCCATGGCTAGGTCTCCCGGCTCACGGTACGCATGGCGCTACTTCTCCTCGTCGGTGCCGAGCCCGGCACCGGCCGCGCCCGCGCGGTGGATCGCCTCGAGCACCTCGCGCGCGGTCTTGTACTTGATGCGGTAGTCGCCCTTGACGAAGACCTCGCGGCCCGGGCTGCGCCGGAGGATCTCGCCGAGCGCCGCGGAGAAGCGGTCGAGCGAGGTCGCGTCGAAGACCTGCTTGTCGAGGAACACCTTCCCGTCGGCGCGGATGGCGACGATGATCTGCTCGCCGGTGTCGGCCTTCTTCTCGTGGAACCTGGTGCGCGGCAGGTCGACGGCCACGCCGCGGGCGAGCATCGGCGTCACCACCATGAAGATGATGAGCAGCACCAGCACCACGTCGATGAGCGGCGTCACGTTGACGTCCGGCATCACCGGGTTCACGGTCTGGCGGGGCTTGTGGCGCCCCGTCCACCCGCCGTGGGTCCGGAGGAGGTTCACAGGGCGTCTCCCCCCTTGGCAGCCCGGGCCGGGCTCCTGCGCTCGAGCTTGAGCATGTGGTCGATCAGCTCGGAGCTGGTGTCGTTCATGTCGACGATGAAGGCCTCGACGCGGGTGGTGAAGAAGTTGAAGAGCCACACGGCGACGATGGCCACCAGGAGCCCGAAGGCGGTGGTGATGAGCGCCTCGGCGATGCCGGCGGAGACCGCCTGCAGGCCGCCGCCCTCGAGACCCATCTTCTGGAACGCGGTGATGATGCCGATGACGGTGCCGAAGAGGCCGACGAAGGGCGACGACGACGCCACCGTGGCGAGGAACGACAGGCCGCGGCGGAGGTCGGCGACCTCGCGGTCCTTGACCCGGTCGAGCGCGCGGTTGACCGCGTCGATCGACTCCATCTCGTCGTCGCCCACGGTCTTCTCGGCCAGCGTCCACTCGGCCACGCCGGCGCCGATCATGTGCGCCAGCGGGCTCTTCTTGAAGCCCGCGGCGTCCCTGGCCGCCTCGCCGAGCTTCCCGTCCCGGATCCGCTCGCGCAACCGGAGCAGGTAGGCCACCGACTCGGCCCGCGCCTTCATGTACGTGATCAGGCGCTCGATCGCGATCCCGATCACGAACACGCCCATCGCCAGCAGCACGATCGCGACCCCCTTGGCCAGGGGACCCATCTGGTGCCACATGTCCTGCAAGCTGAACATCCGGATTCTCCTTGTTTCGCGCCGCGGTCCCCGGTCGCCGGGACGACGGCCTCAGGTGCGATCACTGGAGGTTGATGTTGAACACCTTGGTCCCGCAGATCGGCGTGGGCTTGCCGTCGATCATGTAGGGCCGATAGCGCCAGGTCTTGAGGTTCGACTTGATGAAGTCGTCGAGCGCCGCCGAGCCGGACGGCTTCATCAGGTTGATCGAGGAGATCGCACCGTCGGCACCGATGCACACCTTGAAGATCGCGGTGAGCATGCCCGGCTGGTTGCCGAGCGCGTTGAAGGCCTGCTCCTTGACGTTCGGCGGCAGCGGCGGGATGCCGCCGGAGATCTTCTGCGACTCGAGCACCGTCGCCTGCACGACCTTCGGCTTGGGCGGCGGCTCGGGCTTCGGCGGCGGCGGGGGCGGGGGCTTGTTGTCGCGCTCGCCGCCCAAGACCCCGCCGACGACGCCGCCCGGCACGCCCCCCTCCACGCCCCCCTCCACGCCATGATCCTCTTCCTTGTCCGGCTCGGGCTCCGGCTCCTTCTGCTTCGGCTGGACCAGCGGCTGCTTCACCTGCTGCACGGTCGGCTGGACCACGGGCTTGGGCTTCGGCTGCTCGCGCTTCTTGCGCGCCGGGGGCGGCGGCGGGGGCGGCGGCGGCGCCGCCGCGAAGAAGGTCACCGCCACCGACGGCGGCGGCAGATCCTCGATGTTGAAGAGCGCGTAGATGATGGCGCCCACGATGAGCGCCCCGATGAGGATCACCGAGGTGGTGAACGAGAAGACGTAGATCCTGCGGCGCCGCGCGTTCTTCTGCCGCTGGATCTCGATGAGCAGCTCGCCGAACACGGCCTATTGCCCCTGCTCTCGACGCGGGGGGCCCGTGGTACCCTTCGCGCCCTTCGCGCCCTTCATGCCCTTGGCGCCCTTCGCGCCCTTCGCGCCCTTCTGATCCGCGGCCGGCGCGCTCGCCGGTCCGCTCGCCGGCTGGCTGGCCGGCTGCGTGGCCAGGCCCCGGAGGCCGAGAGCCGTCTGATGGAAGTACCGCGCCTGCTCGAGATCCTTGGCGCGTTCTTCCTCGTCTCCCTGCCCGAGGGCCCGTTCGCGGTAGAGGAGGTTGATGTAGGTGATGGCCTCCACGTACTTGGGCTTCAGCTCGACGGCGTGCTTGAGTGCGGCGATGCCGCGGTCGGCCAGCTTGATGCGCTCCTCGCCCGCCTTGTCCGACCGCTGGTACAGCCGCTCCCAGCAGAGGGTGCCGATGGCGTAGAAGGCCTCGGGATCGTTGGGGGTCACCTGCGCGCGGCGCTCGTACCACCCGAGGCCGTCCTCGAACCGCCCCGCCTTCGACGAGATCACGCCCAGCGCCTTGATGGCCTCCAGGTCCTTCGGGTTCTCGGCCAGCTTCGCCTTGAAGAAGTTCAGGGCGTCGTCGTAGCGGCCCGAGTCGATGAGCGTCTGGATCATGATCTGCCGGATCTTCTCGTCGGCCGGCCGCAGCTTGAGGTAGCGGTTGAAGGCGTCGATGGCGTCCTTGGCCACCTGCTGGTTCGGCGGCGAGGTGTCGCCGGGGACGAACAGCGAGAGGCCCGCGTAGGCCTGGTGCAGGTGGACCTGCACGATGTCGGGCCGGATGGCCTCGGCCTTCTTGTATGACTCCACCGCGAGCTGGTACTCGCCCTTGCGGTAGTAGTCGTTCCCGCTCTTCAGGAGCTGGCGCGCGCGCAGGTCCTGGCAGCCGGTGGCAGCGGCCCCGGCGAGCAGCGCAGCAGCGACGACGGGAGCCCTCCCGAGCGACATCTGGGGCAGTATACCGAAGCGCGTCATGGGCGCAATCAAGAACAGGAGTCGGAGCGGCCCGTCGACCACACCGCCGGCCGCTCCGGCTCCTCTCCTGCCCGGGACCGCCTGCCCCGGGACCGCCGTGGTTGACGCCGGAAGGTTAGTCCACTAGACTAAGTGTATGAAGGCCCTCAACACCCACGAGGCGAAGACGCGACTGTCCGCGGTGCTCGGGGAGGTGGAGCGGCGCGGCAAGTGCTTCGTCATCTGTCGCAACGGCAAGCCGGTCGCTTACCTCGTGCCGCACCGAGCGCGGGGGCGCAGCCGTCCGCATCCGCTCCTCTCCCAGCTCGACATCCGCTACGACCCGACCGAGCCGCTCGGCGCCGAGGAGTGGCCCGAGGAGCAGCGGTGATCCTCGATACCTGCGCCTTGCTCTGGCTGGCGCAAGGGAGTCGCCGGCTCTCCGCGGGGGTGCGCCGGCGATTGGACGCGGCGCCCGTGGTGCACGTCGTGGCGATCACTGCATTCGAGGTGGCCTTGAAGTACGCGCGCGGCCGCCTCCGGCTGCCGCTGCCGCCGCGCGCATGGCTCGCCGCCGTCGTGGCGCACCACGACCTGGACCTGGTGCCGCTGGACGAGGAGCTGTGCATCCGCGCGACCGAGCTGCCGGCCATTCATCGCGACCCGTGTGATCGATTCATCATCGCAGCCGCAATGCAACTCGGGCTGCCGGTCGTGACGAGCGATCCGGTGTTTGCGGAGTACGGCGTGGAGGTCGTGATCTAGTCCGCCGCTTCCTGGCACGGCGGCGCCAGCCGCGCGCCCGCGGGCGCAGCGCGCTCTCGGCTGGCCGGGCGCTGTGCGAGCGACTC
Organism: Deltaproteobacteria bacterium; assembly: GCA_016218785.1. GTDB lineage: Bacteria > Myxococcota_A > Polyangia > JACRCY01 > JACRCY01 > JACRCY01. Next base: position 419 of record JACRCY010000253.1, on the reverse strand, counting down.
CAGGTAGCCGGGCTAGGCCTCCAGGATGGTCAGCTGGCGCTCAACCACCGACTGGGCGACCAAGTCGCTCTCCCGTGGACGTCGGGACGCGCGACGCCCTGGTCCTCGAGCCGCAGGGTGAGGTCGGCGAGGAGGGCCGGCGTCACGGCCGCGTCGGTCGCGGCCGCGGCCAGGCCGGGTGGCGGCAGCGCCGGTGGCACCGGCGGCGCGGGCCGGCCGGGGGGCTCCGCCGCACCGGGTGGCACGACCGGCGCGGGTCCGGCCGGCGCGAACGCGCGGGGCGGCGGCGCCGGGGCCGGAGGTGTCCGCCGCGGCGCCTGCGTGAGGGCGTCGACTTGAGCGGGTAGACCTCGAGGTCCACCCCCCCGCGCGAGAAGTTCTTGTACTTGATGAGCAGGACGACGCGGCCGGCGGCCACG
>JACRCY010000240.1 GCA_016218785.1 Deltaproteobacteria bacterium | reverse complement strand
GGGCGGAGCGACTTTTTGATCCGCATGCAAATCACTCGACGTTCCGAAAACGGCTCAGGCCCCTACTCGACTACCTGGACGCCGTCGCATGAGCCGCCGACGGGCGACCGAGAAAGTGCGCAAGTCGAGGCCAGTGATACCCACATGTCGCTCGCGATTTCGATTCCGGCGGCGGCCAGCACTTCGCCCGCCGGCAGCGTCGTGAGGGTGTGGTATGTGCGTGCGACCGATGGGGCCGCCGCAGGTGACCACGCCCCGGTCGCCGGGTCGTAGAGCTCGGCGCCAGCGACCACCTCATACTGGGGATCGCTGCCGGTCATCCCACCTGAAACCAGCACCCTGCCGTCATGCAAGACGGCGCACGCGGGCCAATAGCTGGAGGCGGCCAGGCTCCCGGTGGCAGACCACTCATCGGCGACCGGATAGTAGAGGAGCGCGCTGGCGACGTCTCCGGCCGCCGTGCTCCCGCCCACCACCAGCACGGCGCCGCTCGAAAGGAGCGCGGCGCAGTGGCTCCAGCGTGGCTCGGGCAGGGGCGCGGCCGGGGCCCAGGTGTCGGAAGCGGGGTCGTAGCGGCTCGTCGATGTCGCCGAGGGCTGTTGGATCCCACCCGCGACCAACACCTCGCCCGTCGCTAGAAGGGTCGCCGCGTGGAAGCAGGCACCGTTCGGGAGCGGCGCAGCCGACGTCCAGGCCTCCGCGGCGGGATCGTAGAGATACACGCTGGCGATGGGGTCATCGCTCCTGTCGCACCCTCCGGCCACGAGCACGCGGCCGTCCGGCAGCAGCGTGGCCGTGTGCCGTGCTCGCGCCTCGGGGATCGGCGCTGCAGGTAGCCAGCCGCCGGTCGAGCCCTGCCGGAGCACGCCGACGGCCTCGGGGCCGAGCGCCGGTTGGCTCTCCGACACGCACGCGCCGCACAGCACGACGCACGCGCCTGCGATCAACCCGGACGCAACGGTCCAACGCGGCGACCTGGACGCCATTGCCCGCTACCCTCGCCCCGATCGAGTATCGCCGACCAACGCGGTCAACGGCAACGGGGGGTGGCGGCGGAAGGCCTACGGGGCGGCTACCAATGAAAAAACCTTCTCCAGCGCCTGGTCGAGGTTCTCGGGCTGCGAGCCGCCCGCCTGGGCCATGTCGGGCCGGCCGCCCCCCTTGCCGCCGACCTCCCGGGCCAGCTCGCCGATGATCCTGCCGGCGTGGAGGCGTCCCACGAGGTCCTTGGTCACCATCACCACCAGCGACACCTTGCCCTCGGCCACGCCGCCGAGCACGACCACGCCCGAGCCGAGCTTGTCGCGCAGGTGGTCGCCCAGCTCGCGCAGCGCCTTGGCGTCGCCGACCTCGCTGCGGCGCACCAGCACCTTGACGCCGGCGATCTCGCGGACCGTCTCGGCGGCCTCGCCGCCGCCGCCCGCCAGCTTGCGCGTCAGCGCCTCGATCTCCTTCTCGCGGTCGCGCAGGTCGCGTTGCAGCCGCTCCACGCGGGCCGCCACCTCGAAGGGGCCGGCGCGCAGCAGGCGGCCGGCCTGGTCCAGCTCGGCCTCGAGCCGCGCGACGTGCGCGAGCGCGCCCTCGCCGGTGAGCGCCTCGATGCGGCGCACGCCCTGGGCGATGCCGCTCTCGGCCAGGATCTTGAAGAGGCCGATGTCGCCGGTGCGGCGCGCGTGGGTGCCGCCGCACAGCTCCTTCGACTCGGCCATCTGCACCATGCGCACGTCGGCGCCGTACTTGTCGCCGAAGAAGGCGATGGCGCCGCGCGACTTGGCCTCGGCGATGGGCAGCACCGCGGTGGCCACCTCCGCGTTGGCGAGGACGCGCTCGTTCACCAGGCGCTCGACCTCCGCCTTCTCCGCCTCGGTCAGGGCCCGGGCGTGCGAGAAGTCGAAGCGCAGCCGGTCGGGCGCGACCAGCGATCCCTTTTGCGCCGCGTGCTCGCCGAGGACGCGGCGCAGCGCGAAGTGGAGCAGGTGCGTGGCGCTGTGGTTGCGCCGGACGGCGTCGCGGCGCGCCTCGTCGACCAGCAGGCGCACGCGGTCGCCGCGTCGCAGCTCGCCTTCCACGACCTCGCCGTGGTGGACGTGGAGGTCGCCGGCCGGCTTGCGGCAGTCGTCGACGCGCAGGCGGACCCCCGCCGCCTCGATGGTGCCGGCGTCGCCGACCTGGCCCCCCTGCTCGGCGTAGAAGGGGGTCTCGCGGACCAGCACGCCGACCTCGCCGGAGAAGGGGCCGACCTCGTCGACCTCCTGGCCGCCGGCCACCAGGGCGACGACCTCGCTCTCCCCGGTCGTGGCCGCGTAGCCGGTGAACGCGGTCGCCGGCAGCCGCTCGGCGAGCGCCTGCCAGGCCGCGCCGTCCTCGGCCCGCCCGCCGTCGAAGACCGAACGGGCGCGCTGCTTGGCCATCTCGACCTGGAAGCCGCCCTCGTCGATCGAGTAGCCGCGGCGCTCGGCGATCATGGCCGTCAGGTCGAGCGGCATCCCATACGTGTCGTAGAGGCGGAAGGCGACCTCGCCCGGGAGCACGTGGGCGCCCTTGCCCAGGGTCCGGAACTCCTCGTCGAGCAGCGTCATGCCGCGGTCGAGGGTCTCGCGGAACCGGGTCTCCTCGCCGAGGATCACCTGCTCGATCACGGCGCGGCGCTCGAGGAGCGCCGGGTAGTCCTCCCCCATGAGGCGGACGGCCTCGGCCGCGACCTCGTGGAGGAACGGCCTGGTGATGCCGAGCAGCCAGCCGTGGTAGATGGCGCGGCGCATGATGCGGCGCAGCACGTACTCGCGCCCCGTCTTCTCCGGGAAGACGCCGTCGGTGATGAGGAACGCCGCCGCGCGCGCGTGATCGGCGATGGCGCGCAGGCTGACGCTCTCCCCCTCGTAGTCGGAGGAGACGAGCTTCCTGCCCGACAGCGTCTCCGCTGCAGCGATGAGGGGGCGGACGACGTCGGTGTCGTACGTCGACCGGTGCCCCTGCAACACCGCGCCCAGGCGCTCCAGGCCCGCGCCCGTGTCGATGGACGGTGCCGGCAGCGGCTCGAGCAGCGCGCCCGGCGCCTTGCGCTCGAACTGCATGAAGACGAGGTTCCAGATCTCCACCCACCGGTCGCAGTCGCACGCGGCGCCCTGGCACGGCCGACCGGCGGCCTCCTCGGGGCACGCGACATCGTCGCCGACGTGGTAGTGGACCTCGGAGCACGGCCCGCACGGGCCGGTCTCGCCCATGGCCCAGAAGTTGTCATGGAGACCGAGGCCGAGGATGCGCTCGTCGGGCAGCCCGGCGATCTCGCGCCACAGGGCGCGGGCCTCGTCGTCGGCGCCGACGCCCGCGGCCTGGTCGCCGCCGAACCCCGTCGCCACGAGGCGCCCCTCGGGGATGCCGTAGTCGACGGTCAGCAGCTCCCACGCGAAGCGGATCGCGTCGCGCTTGAAGTAGTCGCCGAAGCTGAAGTTGCCGAGCATCTCGAAGAACGTGTGGTGGCGCGCGGTGCGGCCGACGTTCTCGAGGTCGTTGTGCTTGCCGCCGGCCCGTACGCACTACTGCGACGAGGTCGCCCGCTTGAAGGGGCGGGTGGCCCGGCCGGTGAAGACGTCCTTGAACTGGTTCATGCCCGCGTTGGTGAAGAGCAGGGTGGGGTCGTCGAGCGGCACCAGGCTCGAGGAGGCCACCGCCTCGTGGCCGTTGCGGGCGAAGTAGTCGAGGAAGCGGCGACGGATCTCGCGGATGGTCAGGGGCTGCATCGGTCTCACCTTCAGCGACGGCCAGGGCGGTGCGCCGTCGGGGTGAGAAAGGTAGACTGCGATGGACGGGGTGTCAAAGGGCGGGCGGCCCCCGGCGGCGGTGCGGCCGCGGCCGCGC
>JACRCY010000241.1 GCA_016218785.1 Deltaproteobacteria bacterium | reverse complement strand
TGCTCGGGGACCAACGTGGCGTCGGTGTCGTGCAGCAACGGGCTGTGCAACTCGAGCTGCAACCCGGGGTACGGGAACTGCACGCAGCCGGCCTACCCGGTCGCGGACAACGGCTGCGAGACGAACACGGGCACGAACGTGGACAACTGCGGGCAGTGCGGGCGGGCGTGCTCGCTCATCAACGTGGCCACCCGGTCGTGTAGCGGGGGCACCTGCAACTCGACCTGCAACGCTGGCTATGGCAACTGCGGTCAGCCCTCGGCGCCCACGGCCGACGACGGCTGCGAGACCGGCACCTCCTCAAACACCGCCCACTGCGGGGGGTGCGGGCGGGCGTGCTCGGGGACCAACGTGGCGTCGGTGTCGTGCAGCAACGGGCTGTGCAACTCGAGCTGCAACCCGGGGTACGGGAACTGCACGCAGCCGGCCTTCCCGACGGGCGACGACGGGTGCGAGATCAACACGAACACCAGCACGACCCACTGCGGGGGCTGCGGGCGGCCGTGCTCGAGCACCAACGTGGCCCCGCTGTCGTGTAGCACGGGCACGTGCAACTCCACCTGCAGCGGGCTCTACGGGAACTGCACGCAGCCGGCCTACCCGACAGCGGACAACGGCTGCGAGACGGCGACCAACACGCTCACCAACTGCGGTGGGTGTGGGGTTCCGTGCAGCCGGGCCAACGCCACCGCGACCTGCGCCACGGGGACGTGCCAGATCGCATCCTGCAACGGCGGCTACTACAACGTGGACGGGATAGATGGGAACGGCTGCGAATGTCAGGACGACGGCCAGAACACGTGCGCGACCGCGGTCGGCCTGGGCGCGCTCCTGACCGGCCAGAGCGTCCTGAGCCAGGTGAGGAAGGTCGTGCCGAACGCGGTCGAGGACTGGTACACGGTCACCTTCACACCGGTCACGCCCAACAACGGCGGCGGGGCCCCGCAGATCGCGTTCGTGCAGAACGACGGCGGCGAGTTCAAGTTCGACGTCTTCTACGTGTGTGGAGGCGGGGCGGCGGGGTGTCGCATCGAGGGGGGCACCGCGGTCGGGGTCACGTCGTGGTACTTCGACGAGAACTTCGGGACGCCCGGGTACACCACTCGCGACTGGTCGTGGCCGACGACGGTCTACGTCAAGGTCTACCGCCCGGTGTCGGGGTTGAGCTGCGCCAGCTACCAGCTCCAGGCCGCCCGCTGACACCGGGCTGCGGCCGAGCGCCGCGTCATCCCGGCCCCGGTCGCCGCTCGCCGAGGTGCCGCGGGATCGCCCGCGAGGGCACGAACTCGTCCCAGCCGAAGGCGTCGACGTAGGCGGACCACACGCCGAGGCAGCCGGCGTCGTAGGCGCAGCGGCGACAGTCGTCGCGCTTGACCCGGTTCTTCACTTCCTTGTGCACGCGCGTGGCCCGCTCCAGGGGTGCACCCAAGCTGTCGAACTCGGTGAAGAAGGCGAACTCGACGTAGCCGCGGACGGGGGCCGGCAACGCGTCGGTGGTGCAGAGCGGCAGGTCGACCAGGAACATGGGGGGGCGTGGCTTGCCGACCCTGCGCAGCAGGCGCGCGAAGTCGGCGCGGGTGCGGGGCCACCCGCGAGCGTCCTGCCTTGCAGCCGCCCGCGCTCTGCGCCCTGCTCGCAGGTCGTCTGATGGCTCACGCGCGGCCCTGCAGGAACGTGAAGAACTCGTCGTCCGTCATGGTCTTGGGCGGCCCGATCGTGCCGGGGTCGAGGGCCAGGGCCTCGTCCGCTATCGCGCGCACCGAGTTGGCGAACACCGAATCGGGGGCCCACTCGACGACGGTGCGGCGCTCCTTCTCGGAGGCGATCACGTCCGGGTCGCGCGGCAGGAACTGCACGATCCGCGTCCCCAGCCGCGCCGCGAACCGCGACAGCAGGTCGCGGTCAGTCTCGGGGAGGCATGAGTTGGCGATGATCCCGCCGAGCACCACGCCGTTCGTGGAGTAGCGCCGGATGGCCCGGGTGATGTTGTTCGCGGCGTAGAGCGACATGGGTTGCTCCGACACCACGATGTACACCTTGCGCGCGAACCCGAGGCGCAGCGGCGCGGCGAAGCCGCCGCACACCACGTCACCGAGGACGTCGAAGACGACCACGTCGTAGACGCCGTTGGAGAGCACCCCCTGCTCGTCGAGGAACTCGATGGTCCGCGCCACGCCGCGGCCGGCGCAGCCGGTGCCGGGATCGGGGCCGCCGGCCTCGACGCAGTCGAGCCCGTGCCGTCCGCGATTGATGATGGTCGCGACCGAGAGCGAGTCGGGGTCCTGGCCGATGAGGTCCATGACCGTGGAGAGCCGCCCCGAGTCGATCAGCCTGATCGCGGAGTCGCGCTTGGGGTCGCAGCCCACGTGCAGCACGCGCTTCCCCGCCATCCCGTAGCAGGCGCTGAGGTTGGTGGCGATCACCGACTTGCCGATGCCGCCCTTGCCGTAGATCGCGATCTGTTCCACGTTCTCGCCGTCGTTTCGGATGCCTGCACCGGGCGCACCTCGACGGCAATGCCACCGCCGGAGAAGCCGCCCGTCCGATGATTGTGTGGGCCCCGGCCGACGGTGTCAAGGCGAACGGGCCGTCGCCGGGTGGCCCTCGCGAGGGTGTAGAACCGAGGCATGTGGCTCCGCCCCTCCCTGCAGGCGGCGGTTCCGCCGACGCACGTGTCTCCCGTCGCCTAGCGCGTGAAGATCTCGACCAGTCGCGCGGTCACCCTGGCCATCACCTCGGGCTTCAGCGTGCCCGCCGCGCCCAACCCGAGGGCACGGTCCGCGGTGAAGAGACGCCCGGGGCGGAGGGCGGCGGGGCCGGGGACCGTCATTTGGCCTCCCCGGTCCACGCCTGCTAGACTGCTGAGATGGCCGCAGGTGCGCCGCGCAGGTCGCGGCCCCGGGGTGGGCCGCGCTGGCTGCAGACGCTCGTCGAGGAGGTCCGGCGCGCGGGCGTCGAGTCCCGCGCGGCCCCGGCCATCGGCGGGGTGCTCAAGGTCGAGCTGGCCGGGCCGGCCGAGCTGACCGTCGAGGTCAAGCCGCTCGAGGCGGGCCGCAGGTACTTCTGCCAGACGACACGCTTCGGCGTGAGCTACTGCGGGTCCCGGAACCTGACGCCGGCCCAGGAGGCGGCCATGGGCCGCTTCACGGAGGCGCTGCGGCGCGTGGAGGATCGGCTGCCGGAGATCCTCGAGGCGGCTGTGGGCGTCGGGACGCCGGGCCAGCGCGCCGCGGGCGGGGCACCCGAGCACACGGTGGAGTACTCGCAGAACGCGAGCGCCGACGAGCGGTCGTGCGAGCTGCTCCTCCGGCTGACCTCGCGCTGCAACCAGGACTGTCCCTTCTGCTCGGCGCCGCCGCCCCACGCCGAGCCGGCGCTCGAGGAGGTGATCAAGTTCCTCGACAAGGCGCTCCCCCGGCTGCCGCGGCCCCACGTGGCCCGCTTCGGCCTGGGCGAGCTGCGGCCCATCGAGCGGACCTGACCCGGATGCTCAACGTCGCCTTCGTCTACGCGCCCATCGGCCACTGCTCCTTCGAGGAGAACCTCCGCGTCGTCGACGAGGACTTCGGGCGGCTGAACCCGCTCAGCCTCTCGTACGCCGCCGCGATCGCCGAGAAGGCGGGCCACCGCGTCACCATCGTGGACGCCAACGCGCTCCGCCTCACCCCCGCGGACACGCTCGCGCGCCTGCGCCCCTTCCGGCCGGACGTCCTCGGCTTCTCGCTCAGCACCTACATGTTCCACAACACCACGCGCTGGATGAAGCTCCTGCGCGACGCCCTGCGCGTGCCCACCATCGCGGGGGGCGTGAACCTGTGGCTCTACCCCCGCGAGACCCTGGAGCACGAGGCGGTGGACTACGGCGTGCGCGGCTTCGGCCTGCGCGGGCTGCCGGCGCTGCTCGACGCGCTGGAGCGCGGGATCGACCCCGCCGGCCTCCCCGAGGTGGTGGCCCGCAGTACCTCCGGCGAGGTGGTGGTGGGGGAGGTCGACTGGAAGGCGAACCCGTACCCGGAGCTGCCGCAGCCGGCGCGCCACCTGCTCCCGAACGACCGCTACTACTCGATCATCTCGCAGCGCCGCAACTTCACCGTGATGGTCACGGGCACCGGCTGCGCCTTCACCTGCCGCTACTGCGCCATCGCGCCGCTGCCGCGCTTCCGCAACCCCTTGGACCGCGTCATGGAGGAGATCACCGACTGCGTCCGGACGTACGACGTCCGCGAGATCGACTTCTTCGACGCCGACTTCTTCGGCCAGCGGAAGGCCGCGGTCGAGCTGTGCGAGTGCCTGGTCGCGGCCAACCTCGACCTCGAGTGGTCGTGCCGCTCCCGCATCGACATCCTCGACGCGTCCCTCCTCGAGCTGGCCTGCCGCGCCGGCTGCCGGCGGATCTTCGTGGGCATCGAGACGCCCGACCCACGGGCGCTCCGCGCCATGCGCAAGAAGGTCCGTGTCTCCGACGTGCGCCTGACGCTCGAGACGATGCGCCGCATCGGCATCCGCCCGCTCGGGTTCTTCATGATCGGCGTGCCGGGCGAGACCCACCGCAGCGCGCTCGCCACCATCGGCTACGCGGTGAGCCTGCCGCTCGACTACGCGCAGTTCTCGCGCATGATCCCCAAGCCCGGATCCGAGCTGCACGAGGACCTCAAGAAGCGGACCCGCGCGGACTTCTGGGCCGACTACGTCCTCGGGCGCCCGGTCCCCGCGCGCCTGCCCAACTTCCACAGCCGGATCAGCGAGGACGTCATCGAGGCCTACACCAAGCTGGCCTACCTCGCGTTCTACTACCGGCCGAACCACGTGGCGCGGGCGCTGCTCCGGATGCGGAGCTGGGACGAGATCTCCCGCAGCGCCCGCACGGCGCTGCGCATGCTGACCGGCCTCAAGGACCGGGACGGCCGGAAACCGTGAGTGACGGGGCTTCGAAGCGCTGGAGCCTGGCCCGCCGGCTGCTCGGCCTGACGGCGAGCGTCGCCTTCTCGGCCATGGTCCTCGTCCTGCTGTGGCGCTGGCACGGCCTGGGCTTCGACCAGTTGCTCCACGAGTGGCGCGCCGCCGACAAGACACTCCTCCTGATCGTGGTCGTCGGCTCCGCTGCGTTCCACATCTTCGTCGGCGCCCACAAGCAGGGGCTGATCCTCCGCTCCATGGGGGTCGACATCCGTTTCGGCGAGATGCTCCGCGTCCGCCTGGGGACCGGGCCGCTGCGGCTCATGCTGCCGCTCAGCGCCGGCGAGTACGTGCAGATCGTCTACTTCTGGGGGCACCGCCGCATGCCGCTGGGGCACGCCTCGGGGGCGCTGGTCTTCGACAGGGGGCTCAACCTGCTCGGCGCCACCTTCTGGCTCGCGCTCGGCTTCGCCGTCCTGCCGGACGTCGCCCGGACGGCGGGCGCCGCGCCGCGCGCGCCCCTCCTGCGCTGGGGCCTCTTCGTCGGCGTGCTCGTGCTCTACGCCCTGATCTTCTTCGTGCCGCGGGTGCTCGCGCTCGGGGTGCGCCTGGCGCGACGCATCCACCGCAAGGTGGGCGACCTCGCCGAGGGGCTGGCGGCGCCCTTCGTAGAATTTTCCGTCGGTCGCAAGCTCCTGCTCGTCGTCTACGGCATCGTGTTCCAGCTCCGGCCGCTGCTCGTGTGCCTGGGCCTCCTCGCCGCGTACCACCTGCCGCACCAGGCCGAGCACGTCATGGCCTACGGCTCCATCGCGGTCTTCGCCGGCTACACGCCGGGGGCCATGGCCGGCATGGGACCGCGCGAGGTGGCCGTGGTCCAGACCTTCAGCCGGCTCGGCGCCCCGGCCGACGCCCTCTTCAGCGTCGGCCTGCTCATGACCTTCGCCCAGAACGTCCTGCCGATGATGCTGGGCGTGCCCTGGCTGATCTGGTTCGTGCGCCGGCTGCGGCGCCGCGAGCCCACCGAGTCGGAGGAGCGACCATGGACCTCCGCGGCAAAGTGAAGCTGGCGCAGGCGGTGCTGCGCTACCAGGTCGGGTGGGAGTCGACTCCCATCGCCGTGGCCTGGCTGGTCACGGGCCGGTGCACGGCCTCGTGCACCTACTGCCGTTGGAAGCGGCTACGCGAGTCGCCGGAGCTGGATACCGCGCAGGCCCTCCGGATGATCGACGACATGCACGACGCGGGCGTGCTCATGATCTCCTTCACCGGGGGTGAGCCGCTCCTGCGCGACGATATCGGCGAGCTGACCCGGCACGTCAAGGCCCGCGGCCTCGTGTGCAAGCTCAACACCAACGGGCTCCTGGTCGAGCGCCACCTGAAGGAGCTGGGGCCGCTCGACCTCCTGCAGGTGAGCCTCGACGGGCCGCCGTCGCTCCACGACCCGCTGCGCGGGGCGGGCAGCGCGGAGCGGGTCACGCGCGCGGTGAAGTGCGCCCGGGACGCGGGCATCTCGCTGCAGCTCGTCGCCTGTCTCAGCAAGGCCACCGTCGGGGCCATCGACGAGGTCCTGCGCTACGCCCTGGAGTTGCGCGTGCCGCTCCACTTCCAGCCCGTGGCGCCGGCCGACCTCTCCGCGGAGGACCGGGAGGCGTCGGTCCCCTCCCGCGTGGAGCTGGGGGACGCGTTCGCGCACCTGCTCCACCTGCAGCGGCGCCGGGACCGCCTCGCCCGCGCCATCGGCAACCCGCGGAGCGAGCTGCAATACCACCTGGAGGTGTGCCGCGAAGGGCGCCGCGGCTGCGACGCGGCGCTGGTCACGGCCACCATGCTGCCCGACGGCGAGCTGATCTTCTGCGGGAACGCCATCGACTACGAGTCGTTCAGCGCCGTGAAGCTCGGCTTCCGCAACGCCTTCGCCCGCCTCTCGGTCCCCGACTGCGAAGGCTGCACCTGCGTGGGCAAGCTGCGCCTCACCAAGGTCTTCCGACTAGACCCCGACGTGATCTGGGAGGTCCTTGGGCTGTGACCCGAGCCGCGCCCCGGGCGGCGCGCTCGGCTTGACCCGCGCGCCGACGCGGCGGAGCATCGAAGCCGATGAGCCACGTGGTGCCGGTCGGCCTGCGGCTCTTGCGGATCGTGTGGCTCCCCGCCACCGTGGCGGCGGCCATCCGCGCGCTGCTCGTCCGCCTGCCGGAGCCGGGTGCGGCCCGCCGGGCCATCCTCCTGCTCCTGCTCGTCAGGGCCGTGGCCGCGGCGCCGTCACCAGCCGCCGCCGCCGCGGGCGCCGGCACCCAGCCAGCGCCCCAGCCGGGAGACGGCGCGCGGCAGCGTGGCCCATGAGAGGTCGCCGACGGCATTGAGCTCGCGGAGCCGCGCGGCCGAGGCGTAGGCGCCCAGGTAGCCGAGGAGGCGCGGGGCCGCGAGGCGGCGCTGCGCGGCGGTGGCGCCCGCGAGGGGCGGGTCCCACGGCCAGTAGACCGAGACGTGCGCGTAG
>JACRCY010000242.1 GCA_016218785.1 Deltaproteobacteria bacterium | reverse complement strand
TCCGGCATCCTCGTCTTCGCGCCCGGCAGGGAGCCCGACGGGGACTCCGGCCCGCGCCTCGGCGCCGGCCTCTACGAGGCCTGGGGCGACGACGTGCTCGAGGTCGCGGTCACCACCAACCGCCCCGACGCGCTCGGGCACCTCGGCATCGCCCGCGAGGTCGCGGCGCTCCTCGGTCGGCCCCTGCGGCGCCCCACGGTCAACCTCACCCCGTACCTGTGCGAGGTGCCGGTCGTGGAGCGCGCGCGCCTCGTCCTCGAGGATCCGGTCGGCTGCCCGCGCTACACGGCGCGCGTGGTCCAAGGCGCGAAGGTGGCCCCGAGCCCCCAGTGGATGCAGGTTCGCCTCCGTGCCGTCGGGATGCGCCCCATCAGCAACGTCGTCGACGTCACCAACTACGTGCTCATGGAGTACGGGCAGCCGCTGCACGCCTTCGACCGGACCCGGCTCGGGGACGCCACCATCGTCGTGCGGCGGGCGCGTGCCGGCGAGGTCATGGTCACCCTCGACCAGCAGGAGCGGCAGCTCACGCCCGCGGACGTGCTCATCACGGACGGTGGGGACGGCGGCCGGGCCGTGGCCATCGCCGGCATCATGGGCGGCCTCGACACCGAGGTGAACGAGAAGACCGCCGAGGTGCTCATCGAGAGCGCCAGCTTCGCGCCCGCGGCCATCCGGCGCACGGCGCGGCGCCTCGGGCTCTCCACCGAAGCGTCGTACCGCTTCGAGCGCGGCATCGACCCCAACATGGTCGACGAGGCCAGCGCGCGCGCGGCGCAGCTCGTGGCGGCGCGGTGCGGCGCGCGCGTCTGCCGCGGCGTCGTCGACGGGTCCCCCCAGCCCGTGCGCCCGGCCCTGGTGGACCTCCGGCTCGGCTTCGTGCGCCGCCTGCTGGGCATCGACCTCCCCGCGGAGCGGGTGGCGCAGCTCCTCCGCTCCATCGAGCTGGAGGTGGCGTCCACGGGAGGCGGGGTGCTCTCGGTGCAGGTGCCCACGTTCCGCCCCGACCTCACCCGCGAGGCCGACCTGTGCGAGGAGATCGTGCGGCTCCACGGCCTGGGCGCCGTGCCCGCCACGATCCCGCTCACCGCGCGGGCGCCGCAGCCGTCCGGCGACCCCGTGGCCGAGGCCGCGCGTGACGGCCTCTGCGCCGCGGGGCTCGACGAGGCGATCACCATGGGCTTCACCGCGCCGCGCAAGCTCGCCGCGCTGCTGGCGCCGGAGGAGGAGGCCCGCTGGCGCGAGAGCGGCACCTGGCCGGCCGGGCGCGCGCCCGTCAAGGTCCGGAACCCGCTGCGCGACGACGACGCGGTCATGCGCACGAGCCTGCTGCCGGGGCTCCTCGACGTGCTCCGCCTCAACCAGGGCCGCGGCACCGCCGACGTGCGCGTCTTCGAGGTCGGCGTGGTCTTCGTGCCGCGCGCGGGCGAGGCGCTCCCCGACGAGCGCCGCACCGTCGCGGGGCTGCTCTGCGGTCGCGGGGACGGCTGGCTCGCGGCCGGCGCTCCCGTCGACTTCCACGACGCGAAGGGCGCCGTGCAGCGCCTCGCCGCGACCCTGGGGCTCGACGCCCGTGTTGACCAGCCGGCGACCGTGCCCTTCCTCCACGAGGGTCAGGCGGCCGAGGTGCGGGTCGACGAGAGGCCGATCGGCCTCTGCGGCCAGGTCCACCCGCGCGTGCGCGCGGCCTTCGGGATCGAGGTGCCGTGCTTCTGCTTCGAGGTGTCCCTCGAGGGCGTAGCGCTGCCGACGAGGAAGTTCCGCGAGCTGCCGCGCTTCCCCGCGGTCGTGCGCGACCTCTCGTTCTTCGTCGAGGAGACACTGCCCGCGGCCCGCATCGCGGCGGCCATCGCCGACCTCGAGGAGCCGCTGCGCGAGGAGGTGCGCGTGCTCGAGGACTACCGGGAGGCGGGCAAGGTGGCGGCCGGCAGCAAGGGCATGCTCTGGTCGATCACCTACCGGGCCGCCGATCGCACCCTGACCGACCAGGAAGTGAACACGTGCCAGGGCCGGCTGGTCGAGCACCTCCGCGCGGCGCTCGGCATCGAGGTGCGATGAGCGCCGGCTCGCGGCCGACCGTGGGAGTAGAGCCCACGCCATGAATATTCCTTGACAATCATGGGCATAACCCCGTATATGGTTGGGGTTCAGCGCAGCCCGGCGACTGACATGCTGTGTGCGAGCGGGGGCCGCGGCCCAGGCAGCCTGGGAGGGCGGCGTCCCGGTAGAGGTTGGCGATGACGATGACCAAGGCCGACATCATCGAGAACGTGTACGAGAAGGTCGGCGGTTTCTCCAAGAAAGAGGCGGCCGACATCGTCGAGACCGTCTTCGACATGATCAAGGAGACCCTCGAGAAGGGCGAGAAGATCAAGATCTCGGGGTTCGGCAACTTCCTGGTGCGGGACAAGAACGCGCGGGTGGGTCGCAACCCGCAGACCGGCGAGGAGATCACGATCAGCGCCCGCCGCGTCCTTACGTTCAAGCCCAGCCAGGTCCTGAAGAACGCCCTCAACAGCTAGGAGGCCGCGGCGCCAGGTTCGCCGACGGCGGGAGGATGACCCAAGCCTCACAGGTCCCGGGAGCGCGAGCACCCGGCACCACGCCCGACAGTCCGCCAGCCACGGCGACGCCGATCCCGGACAAGGCGTACTTCAGGATCGGAGAGGTGGCGCGGATCCTGGGCGTGAAGCCATACGTGCTGCGCTACTGGGAGAGCGAGTTCAAGGCGATAAGACCGCAGAAGTCCCGGTCGCAGCAGCGACTCTACCGGCGCCGGGACGTGGAGCTGCTGGTCAGGATCAAGAAGCTCCTGTACGAGGAGCGGTTCACCATCGCGGGTGCGCGGCGCAAGCTGCGCGCCGAGGGAGCGGCCGACAACGAAACGAGCGAGAGTGACGCGCCGGAGCAGCGCGCGCCCACCGCGAGACCGAACCAGGAGTTCCTGAATCGCCTCAGGACCGACCTCGAGAGGATCCTGAAGCTGGTGGAGGAATAGGACAGCAACAACAACGTCGGGGCGTGGCGCAGCCTGGTTAGCGCACTTGACTGGGGGTCAAGGGGTCGCTGGTTCAAATCCAGTCGCCCCGACTGTGAGGCGCCGAGGTCGAAATGGCCCGGCGCCTTTTTTTTGCCAATGAGGGAACGCCGGAACACGCTTCCAGCATGACGGACCGACCGCTCATCCTGCTGTCGAACGACGACGGCATCCACGCGGCGGGGCT
>JACRCY010000259.1 GCA_016218785.1 Deltaproteobacteria bacterium | reverse complement strand
CCGTGAGCCCGGCCGCCCCGCCCTGCCTCCACTCCACACTCGCCGCCACCCCCTGAGGCGATGCCACAGCGCCGCTCGCGCCGCCGCGCGAGCGCCAGGGCGGCCAGCAGGAGCACGGCGAGGAGGAAGCCCCCGCCGTCGCCGGCGGCGCAGCCGCAGGATCCCTGCAGCCCGTCGCCGTGGCCCCCGGTGCCGGCGTCCTCGCCGTCGCCGGGGCAGTGGCCGTCCTGGCACCCGAAGCACTCGCGCCCGCACTCGCCGCAGTTGGAGGGATCGGTCTGAACGTCGGTGCAGCCCGCGCCGGGGCAGTCGAGCAGGCCGCCCGGGCACACGCACTGTCCCGCCTCGCAGCTCGCCCCCGGCGAGCAGGTGACGTCGCAGCGGCCGCAGTGCGTGGGATCCCTCTGGAGGTCCGCGCACGAGCCGCTGCAGTTCTCGTACCCCGCCTGGCACGAGTCGCTGCAGGTACCCGCCGCGCACACCTGCGGCGACGCGCGCGGCCGGTTGCAGCCGCCGCAGTTCGCCACGTCGCTCTGCGTGTTCACGCAGGCGGTGCCGCAGGCCGTGAGGCCGCCGGTGCAGCCGCACGCGCCGTTCGCGTCGCACGCGAGGCTCCCCGCGCAGGTGCCGCACGTTCCGCCGCAGCCGTCGGTGCCGCACTGCTTGCCGTTGCAGTTCTTCGTGCAGCACGCGTCCTGGTAGCAGACCTGGCCGGCGGCGCAGCAGGCCGTGCCGCAGGTGAGGATGGTGCAGCTGCAGGCGTTGCCGCTGCAGGGGGCGTTGGCGGCGCAGCCGGGCGGGCAGTTGCCGCCGCAGCCGTCCGGGCCGCACGGCTTGCCGCCGCACGCCGGCGTGCAGCTGCACGACGCGTCCATCGAGGGGCGCGTCGCCTGGTCGTAGTCGGCGCCGCAGTTGACGCCGTACGAGCCGCTCTCCGGGTAGGTGACGAAGGTGTCGGCCTGATCCTTGAAGACGAAGTAGTAGTGGGCGCAGCCCGAGCCGACGGCGAGATTGTCGAAGAGATAGGTCGCGTTGTTGTCGTCGACGCCCCGCTCCTTGGTCATGGCCTGGCAGGCGCCGTCGACGTTCACCATGGCCTGGTTGGGCGCGCCGGCGGGATCGTACCAGTGGGCGCGGAGGGCCACGGTGCTCCCGCTCTCGGGGTAGTGCACGGCGACGATGATCTTGTTTGCGGCGGCCGCCGGACCGCCGAAGTCGAGGGTGCAGTAGTTGCCGGCGCAGCCGGGGCCCACGGCGGGCCCTCCGCCCATCAGGATGTTCCAGCGGTGCCCGTTCGTGGGCGGGCCCGGGACGTACGCGCACACGTCCTGGTTGAAGGCCTCGCAGACCCACATGTAGTACTCGCCCAGGGGATCGCCCGGGCCGCCCGAGGCCACGCACTCGCCGTTGCCGCTGCCGCCGAACTTGCCGATCCGGGTCCAGGTGCCGGTGCAGGCGCCGGTGCAGGAGCACGCGGCAGACCCGCTCTGGCACGCACACGCCTTGTCCCCGTCGCACGGGCCGGGCGTGTAGCCCGTCGCCTCGTCGCCGATGTTGCTGACGAGGGTACACGACGAATCGTGCGTCATGTGACCGCACGAGGTCTGATTGGCCGAGTGAAACCGCGCCGCGCGGTTCAGCTCGTAGCTCCACAGGAGCGGGTGCTGCGGCGTGTAGCAGTGCTGCTCCGGCACCTCCCCCGGCTGGCAGTTCTCCGTGAGATCGCTCTGCGGATCGGCGCGGCCGCGGTTGATCCAGAGGTGGATGGCGCGCTCGTCCCAGTTGGGGAAGCCGTTCAGCGGCTCGCCCACGGCGCGGCGCTGGACGCCGACGCCGTCGCCGGTCCCGTCGGCGCCGCGGCCGACTCCGGTCGGCGTGCAGGCGAGCCCGCACCCGACCAGCGCCACGACGAACAGGCACGTCCGAGCCATGCGCTCCCTCGAGGGTGTGGGAGAAGCGTACCACTTCTGGCGCTCGGCCATGGAGCAACGTACCATAGGCGGGTTGGATTGGTCCGGGTGGGGCATGACCCGCTTCTCCCTGTGTGGCTCGGCTCGAGTGCTGGTCGCCGCCCTCTGTGGCGCGGCGGCCGCGCCTGCCCTCGCCGCCGACGATCCGGCCGAGCCGACGACGCCGGCCGCGCCGCCCGCCGGTCTCGGGGTGCTCGTCGCCCTCCCCGGCGGCATCCTCCCCAGCGAGAACGCCGAGGTACGCCGGGCCCTCGACGTCTACCTGCACGACTTCCGGCCCGAGGTCGAGGAGATCGGACCCCTGCCCGGCGGCATGCGCGCCCAGATCGCGCGCACCGTCGAGGTGGCGCGGACCCGCGACGTGCGCCTGGCGGTGGTGCTCTTCTGGTCCGCCCAGACCGAGACGCGGGTGCTGACCGCGACCTTCGTCGACCTGCGGACGCCCGACGCCCGCCCGGTGAAGTTCACCGTCGACTGGCCGCACCAGCCCGACGCGGCGTTCTACCGGCTCCTCGGGCTCAAGGTGCGGAGCACGCTGCTCGCCATCATCGGGGCGCCGCCGGGCCCGGGAGAGGGGGGACCGGGGGCGGGACGCGGCCGGTCGCGCGACACCGCCGACGGTCGCCTCCGCTTCGTCCTCGAGGGCGCGACCGCCCTGGACATCGCCATCGTGAGCCACGCGCCCGTGCCGTCGTTCGGCGGCGCGCTGCGTTTGGAGTACGGCCGCTGGGGCTTCGGCGTCACGGCCCTGCGGAGCCTGGAGGAGCGGCGCACCTACCCGGCCGCGCAGGGGGACACGGCCGCGACCCGCCTCATGGCCGGGGCGAGCCTGCGGGTGGCCCGGGCCTGGGAGCGCCTCGGGTTCTACGCCACGGCCCAGGTTGGCGCCATCAACCTTCGCACCACCGGCCGTGACCTCACGACTGACGAAGCCCACGACTACACCCAATGGGTTCCGGTCGGTTCCCTCGGCTTTCTCATGGGTTGCGACATCGGCGCCCACGTGCGGGTGCTGCTCGGGCCCAGGCTGGACCTGTTCATGGCCCGCGGCTGGCGCACGGTGCAGGGTACGAGGGTGTACGACACCGGCTGGGTACAGCCGGGCCTCGACCTGAAAGTCCTGATCCTGTTTTAGCCGGCCTCCGGGGAGGCGCGACTCATCCTGTGACTGGACCGGGAAAGGATCGTGAGCTGCACAGCCAACAGAGCGATGCCTCCGTGCTCGCCCACGCGGTCGCCGGCGACCGCGTCGCCCAGGGGGAAATCCTCAGGGCAAACCACCAGTACATCCGTCGCCTCCTCCACCGACTGGTCGGTCCCACCTCGGAGCTGGACGATCTCCAGCAGACGGTCCTCATGCGCGTGGTGACCGGACTGCCCCGCCTCCGCGAGGAGGAATCGCTCAAGACCTGGATCGGCGGCATCTGCGTCCACGTCGCCCGCGACCACATCCGCCGGCGGCAGGTGCGTTCGGTGGTCGGGTCGCTCGAGGCTGACGAGCCCGGGCGGGCGCGCACCACGGCCGGCAACCCGGTGGAGCAGCTCGAGGCGCGCGAAGGGCTCGTGCGCTGCCGGCGCGCGCTCGAGGAGCTGTCGGCGAGCCACCGCGTGGCGCTCACGCTCCGGATCATGGGGCACTCGGTCGACGAGATCGCCACGATGATGGGGAGCGCGCGCTCGACCGCGCGGCTCCGTCTCTACTACGCGCGCAAGGCCTTCTGCCGGGCGTTCGGGGCCGATCCCGGCGACGCGGCTGCGCTGCTGTCCGACGGGGTGGAGAACACATGAGCGCGCAGGACTGTCGCAAGACGCGTCCGCGGCTCGCCGAGCTGGCGCTCGGCGGCGGCGACGCCGCTGCCGCGCCTGCTGCCGTGCAGGCTCACCTGGCCGTCTGCCCCGCGTGCCGGCGCGAGTTCAAGGTGCTGCGCGCCGGTGTCGCTGGCGTGCGCGACGCCGAGCCGCCGGCCGTCGACGAGGCGCTCATGCGGCGGCAGATCGCCGCCGCCACGCGCGGCCAGACGGGGGAGATCGAGGGGTCGCCGCTGGCCTGGTGGATGTGGCGCCCGGTGGCGCTGACCGCCGCCGCCGGCGTGCTGATCCTGGTCGGCCTCGGGCTCTGGTGGGGGACCGGGCGGACGACCCCCGCCGCCCAGGCCGGGCTGCCGGTCCTGGTCGAGGGTGAGCTGCAGGCCGGCGACATCACGATGCGCCCGGGCGCCTCGGTCCGCCTCGATCAGCTCCTCGAGGCGCCGCTCGACGTGGACGCCAAGGTGAGGCTCGCCGACGGCTCGGCCTTCCGGGCGACCGGCGGGACGCGCTTCACGATCAAGCACGCCGCGGGCGCGCGCGTGACCCTGGCCGCGGGCCGGGTCGACGTCATCGCGCGCAAGCAGCGCCCCGACAGTACCCTCGCGGTCGCCACGACCGAAGGCGAGGCGCGGGTCGTCGGCACCCGCTTCAGCGTGGCGCGCCGCGAGCGCGACGGGAGCGGCGTCACGACCGTGGCGGTGGCCGAGGGCGCGGTGCAGGTCACGGGGCACAGCGACGGCAAGGTGCGCGTGCTGAGGCGCGGCGAGAGCATCATCCTCGGCGTGCAGCAGCCGCAGAGCGCGCCGGTCGTCGCGGCGAGCCGCCCGGCGCCGGCCAGCACGGTGGCGCGCCCGGCGCGCATCCCCGACATCCGGACGCGCATCCGTCAGGGGCGCGTGCAGGAGGGGCGCGCCCTGATCGAGCAGGCGCGGCTCCAGATGCCCGTGCGCGCGCTCGACCTGGCGGAGCTGGCCATGACCGAGGCCGAGGTGGAGCTCGCCGAGGGGCGCCAGGCCTCCGCCATCGAGCGGTACCTCGACGTGGTGGCGCGCTACCCGCGCACGACGCAGGCGGAGCAGGCGCTCTTCGCCGCCGCGCAGCTCTCGGTCAACCGGGCGCCCCGCGACTGCGCCCGGCTCCTCGACCGCTACCTGAAGGACTACCCCCGCGGCCGCTTCACCGAGGACGTCCGCCGCCTGCAGCGCGCGCTCGAGCAGCGTCGCCAGGCGCCGGCGTCCGGTCCGGGGGCCCCGCCGGCCCGGGCGCCCTGACCCCTCTGGCACGGGGAGGGCACCGGCTCGCCGGGCGCGGCCTGGGGGGCGTTCAACACGGCCCGGGCTTCGGCGGACTACCCTCGTGCGGGCTCCCACCCGACTGGAACTCCTGCGCCCACATCGACCCTGGTATGATTACGGCTTCCGTAATCAGTACGGCGGCGTACAACTTCGCCGGCGCCGGACGGACATCCTTCGTGCTGCCAGGTGAGTGGACCCGCAGAAACCGCCTCCGTCCCTTCTCATTCCGCTGTCCGGTATCTTGAATAGGGCCATATCTTTGATGGACGCCGTCGGTGGAAGGCGCTCTCGACGGACTCACTTGGCACAGGTAGTGTACGGAGCCATTCGTCGGGCACCCACGCCTCGACGGGAGCCACTGGTCCACGGGCCGGGGGCGGCGGCCGGCCCGCGGCCCCTCGAGGCCGCGCCGGGCGACCGGCCCCGTGCCTGAAGAACTCCCCGAGTTGCGTTTAGCCGTCCGTGTAGCTGGCGCGACTCAGCACCAATCACCCGAGCCGCCCGCCTCCCATGAGCGTCCGCGACCCACGCCGGCACCACCGGGTCTACCGTCGAGAACCAGCCCGCAACCTCGGGTGCAGCCAGCGCCGCGCCGGTGCCACGCCCGAAGGTTTCAGAAAAAGCGCCTCCTGCACGAAATCGCCTTAGCCACCCGCGCTCGAGGTGCGACTCATCTGTCGAAAGCGGTCAAGACGCGGAGAGCTCGGCGGGCGGCGACAGACGAAGGCGACGACTCCCGAGTGACTCGCGTGGGACCCGAAAGCAGCGGCGCCGGCGGGCAGCCGCAGAGGAGGGAGTCATGCGTCGAGAGGTGCTGGCGTTCCTGGTCATTCTGGTCGGCTGGATCGTCACGCCGAGCACGGCCCTGGCGCAGGCAGCAGGAGAGTGCTCCACGGGCTTCTGTGGCACCCCCCGCGACGTCGGCGGGACCCAGTGCGTGGGCGGCGTGTGCGAGTGCGTGGGCGGCGAGTGTGCCGGCGGCTCCATCCTGATCAACAACACCGACATGGGGGAGACCTACTCTACCTCCGACGACTACGACAACGACGGGCTGGAGGACGACTTCGACAACTGCCCCTGGGTGGCCAACACCGACCAGGTCGACTCGGACGGTGACGGCATCGGCGACACCTGCGACAACTGCCCGAACGTCGCCAACGTCGACCAGGGTGACCTGGACGGCGACGGCGTCGGCGACGCCTGCGACGCCGACCAGGACGGCGACGGCTGGCCCAACGAGGTCGACACCTGCCCCAAGGTCCCCAACCCCAGCCAGAACGTGGCCGCCTGCGACCCGAGTGCGCCGGGGGCGGCCCAGAGCGACGAGGACGGCGACGGCGTGCCCGACGCCATCGACAACTGCCCCGGGCACTACAACCCGGACCAGGGTGACGTCAACGGCAACGGCCTCGGCGACGCCTGCGACGCCGACTCCGACGGCGATGGCATCCCGAACGCCCTCGACAACTGCCCCGTGACGGCGAACCCGGAGCAGACCGACGTCGACCACGACGGCAAGGGGGACGCCTGCGACAACTCCTTCTGCTACGTCTACGACCCCAAGGCCACCTGCCTCGACCCGACCTCGAGCTTCGCGATCGGCGCCGTGGCGGCGGCCCTCGGCGCGAGGCCGCAGCTCTCCGGTGCGGGCGAGTTCCTCACCGGCCAGGAGGTCGGGCTGCACCTCTTCGCCAACCGCCGCAACGCCCCGGTGCGCTACACCTGGGCCGTGGTCGAGCGCCCCGACGGCTCGGGTGCCACCGTCGAGAACGCCTGGGGCACGTCGGTCTACTCGGGTGACACCTTCGAGTACCGGTACCACCAGAACGCGTTCCCGACCTTCACCCCGGATCAGCCCGGTACCTACCAGATCAAGGTCGTGGGCGAGCTGGTCTTCGGCGACGACGTCTACGCGGGCGGCCCGTCCCGCGCCGAGCAGATCGTGACTGTCACCGTGGAAGGCCCGAGCCTGGCGAGCGGCTGCAGCGTGGCGGGCGGCTCCGCGAGCGCAGCGGCTGGCCTGCTGCTCCTCCTCGCGCTCGCGCTGCTGCGTCGCCGCTAGTCGCCCTCCCCGACCGGCTGCGCGGTCTCCATCTCCCCTACCCCGCCCCCCCGCTACCCCGCCCGCCGCGCCCACTTCGTCAGCTCCGGCGGATAGACCACCCGCACGTCGTCGCCGCTGCGGCGGTGCCACGTGCAGGGAGCGGTCGGCGCGGTGCCGCGACGGAAATGCTCGTGCTTGACGGGGCAGGCGCTCCCGGGCGCCATCCCCGAGAGGGCGCACACCGGCCGGGCCACGATGCCCTCCGGCCGGGCGGGCAGCGTCAGCGGCACGCGATCGTTCACGGCCAGGAGGCCCGCGCGCACCAGCGGGGCCGCGCTCCACATCGCGAGCGTGCCGCGGGTCCCCTTCCCCTCGAAGTCGCCGGCCCACGCCGCCACCACCACCTCGCGAGTGGCGCCCACGGCGACCGTGTCGGAGAAGCCCGAGGAGGTGCCGGTCTTCGCCGCCACTCGGAACGGCAGGTCGAGCGGCAGCTCCGCGCCGAAGACCGACCGCCGCGCCGACGGATCGGCGAGCATGTCCATGGCGAGCCAGGACACCTCGGCGTCGAACAGCGCGCGCGGGCGCACGGCCGCGCCGGCGAGGCCGGTCGGCGCGACCACCGTGCCGCCGTTGACCAGGAAGCCGTAGGCCGCAGCCAGGTCCACGAGCGTCACCTTCCCCGAGCCGAGGGCGAGGGAGAGGCCGTAGTCGCTGGCCGTGCCCGCGAGGGGACCGAGGCCGGCCGCGCGCAGGCGCTCGAGGGTCGGCGCGACGCCGACCCGCTCCAGCACGTGCACCGCGGCGAGGTTGTACGACCCCGCCAGTGACTCCCGGTAGCGCGCGGGGCCGTGCTCCTTCACGGGGCGGTCGAGCACGTAGTCCGACGGCACGTCCACGACGTCGTAGGCGATCGTCGCGGCCGTGTCGCCCCGTTCGAGCGCCAGGGCGTAGACGAAGGGCTTGAGCGCCGAGCCGGGGTGACGCGGGGTGGTGGTGATGTTGACCTGGCCGCCCGCGGGGTCGTGGTAGTCGCGCGATCCGACCATGGCGAGCACCTCGCCGGTGCGCGGGTCGACCGCCACGACGCCAGCCTGGCGCAGGCCGGCGTCGCCGCGCTCGTCCAGGTGCGCGCGGACCGCGCGCTCGAGGCGGTGCTGCAGACCGAGGTCGAGGCTGGTGCGCAGCACTCCGCCCCGCGCGCGCGTGGCCGCAGGGAGCTCGGCCAGCACCCAGTCCACGAAGTGCGGCGCCTCCCAGGTCGCGGCCTCGTCGCGGAGCTGCAGCGGCTCGGTCACGGCCCGGCGACGCTCCTCGGCGGTGATCATCCCGCGCTCCGCGAGCAGCCCGACCACGTGGCGGCGCCGCTCCAGCGCGCGCCCCAGGTAGTGGTGGGGGTCGTACCCGCGCGGCGCCCGCGGCAGCACCGAGAGGAAGGTCGCCTCGCCGAGCGAGAGCGCCGACGCCGGCTTGCCGAAGTAGCGCTGCGCCGCCGCCTCGATGCCGAAGGCGCCGTTGCCGTAGTAGGCGCGGTTCAGGTACTGCTCCAGGATCTGCTCCTTGGTGAGGATGCGCTCGAGCCGCGCCGCCGTGAGCGCCTCCCGCACCTTCCACGCGAGCGTGCGCGGGTGCGGCTCGACCAGCCGTACGAGCTGCATGGTGATGGTCGAGGCGCCCGACACCGCCCGGCCCGACTTGAGGGCGAGCCACACCGCGCGCACCACGCCCCAGGGGTCGACGCCCCGGTGCTGGAAGAAGCGGTGGTCCTCGCTCGCCACCGCCGCCGACACCACGGTGCCGCGCATTCGGTCGAGGGTCACCCAGGTCTGCCGGCCGCCGCCGCGCAGCGGCAGCTCGCGCAGGAGCGCGCCGTTGCGGTCCACCACCATGAGGCCGGTGGACTCGCCCGGCCGTAGCTTCGTCACGGGGTAGAGCGGCCACGCCCAGGCGGCCGCGAGCAGGGTCGCGAGCAGGGTCGCGAGGGCCCCGACCACGAGGGCCGACGTGAGGCCGATGGCGAGGACGAGCCGGCGGAAGGTGAGCATGGCGGGCTCCTACCGCGACACCGTGAGGGTGCCCGCGCCGCTGCGCCCTCCGAGCGCGGGCCGGTACATGGCCTCGGCCATGGCCGGGGGACAGACGAAGGTCCCGGCGCTGGTGGCACGCGCCAGGTACTCCTGCGTGGAGGCTCCCGCGGCGAGCACGTCCGCGAACAGCTCGACGCGGTCGTCGCGCAGCTGCCGGTGGCTCCAGGTGGTGCGCCCGCCCCCGAGCCACCACGCTCGTGACTCGCGCTCGGTCGCGGGCTCGAAGCGGTCGAGCACCGGCTCGAGCCCCGCGGGCAGCCGGTCGACGACCGCCACGTGGGTCTGCGGCTTCGCGGTCCTGACGGTCACGCGCACCTTGACCACCTGCCCCACCTTCAGGCTCGTGACCGGCTGACCGGTGCGCGCGTCGAGGTACTCGCGCTCCACCGCCAGACCGTGATCGACCGCGGCGCCGTCGAGCGGCCGCGCCACCCGCAGCCGCACGGCGTAGAAGACCTCGCGGCCGGCGGCCTCCACCACCAGCGTCCCCGGCTTCAGCCGCGCCATGGGCACGCTGAGGCGCCGACTCTCGGCGCCCCTGAGCTTCGCGGTCAGGAGCTTGCGGCCGGCGAGGCTCACCGTCACCGTCCCCTGCCCCGCCCTGCTGCGCGCGCGACCGAGGTCCGCGAGGGCGACCATCGCGTAGAGGTTCTCCTGGGTGTTGGACCAGCGCCCCTCCTGGCGCGCCGCGAGCAGGCCGGCCTCGAGCCGCCTGACGAGCGGGTGCTCGGGCGCCACCTCGAGGAGGGCCGAGAGGACGATGGCCGTCGTGCGCGGGCCCGAGCTCAGGTACCACCACAGCCGGTCGGAGCCCCGCTCCTCGAGCAGCACCGGGCCCGAGGCGGCCGGCGCCGCGGCCGCGATCTCGTCGACCAGCGTGCGCGCCTCGGTCGCCTGGCCGCCCCGCTTCAAGGCGCGCGCCAGGAACGCCTTGCCGTAGAGCGGGAGCGACGAGCGCTGCTCGTAGAGCCGCGCGGCCGCGCCCGACTCGGGCGCGCCCATGGAGGCCAGCACGTGGAGCGCGAAGGCCTGCGTGCCGGTGCGCCCCCCCAGCTCGTGCAGGTCGCCGATGACCTCGCGCCGGTTGACGGCGCGGCGCAGCGAGGTCAGCCCGGCGTTCACGGCCTTGCCGTCGACGCGGTAGCCCGCCTGGCGCGAGAGGTGGAGCCCCCACAGCGCGTAGGCCGTGAGGTGCGGCTCGGCCGGCGCGCCCGGCCACAGGCCGAAGGCCCCGTCCTCGTGCTGGTGCCGCAGGATCTTGGCGATGCCCGCCTCCACGTACCCCTTCAGCTTCGTCCGGCTGACCTCCGGAATGTCGACGGTGCGCACCAGCTCGCCGAGCGCCACCATCGGCACCACTCGCGAGGTCGTCTGCTCCAGGCAGCCGTACGGGTAGCCGACCAGGTAGCGGAGGCTCTCGTCGAGGCTCGCCAGCCCGGACGTATCGAGCACCAGCTCGAGACCCCCCTCGTCCTTCAGCACCCCCTCCGGCACGGCGAAGGGCACCTCCGCGCGGCCGCTGGTGCGCGACTCGGCCAGCACCAGGGTCTCGCGCGCCAGGGGGCGACCGACGGGGAGCGTGATCTCGACGGTGTCGGCCTCGGCGCCGAGCCGCGCGCCGAAGCGGAAGGTCGCCTTGCCGTCGCGCGCCGCGACGACCGGGAAGACGACCGGCTTCGAGGAGCCGGCCGCGATCTCCACCTCCTGCTCGGCCGCGCCGCGCAGCCTGGCGCCCGTCACGCTCGCCGTCACCGCGACCCGCCCCGCGGCGCCGGTGTTGTTGTGGACGATGACCGCCGCCTTCACCTGGTCGCCGACCGCGATGAACCGCGGCAAGGCGGGCATGGCCAGGAGGGGCTTGGCCACGGTGAAGCGCATCTCGCCCGAGCCGAAGCGGTCGCCCGCGTCGGCGGCCACGGCCATCACGCGGAACGCCGTGAGGTTGTCGGGCGCGGCGAAGCTGAAGCGCACGGTCCCGTCCTGGCCCGTGCGGAGCGCGGGCGCCCAGAAGGCGGTCGCCACGAAGCGCGAGCGGATGCGCCCCGCCTCGTCGCCGCCGCCGTCGCCGCCCTCCTCCGGATCCACCTCGTTCGGGTGGGCGCGCACGGCCACCCGGTTCCAGGTGGTCGAAGACTCCACGCCCAAGGCCCACGGTTGGTAGAAGGTCTTCATCGGGTCGGGGGTCTTGTAGCCGGCGATCTGCAGCACCCCCTCGTCGGCCGCCGCCACCGCCAGCTCCGCCACCACCGGCCTGCCGTCGGCGGAGGTCACCTTGAGCGCGGCGTTCACGGTCTCGCCGGGGCGGTACGACGGCCTGTCGGTCTCGAGCGCGACGGTGAGCCGCTTGCTCGAGGAGTCGACCTCGAGGCTCACCACGCCCATCTTGAAGCGCGGGCGCCCTTCCCGCCCCTCCCCCTGCCGACCGCGCCCCAGCGTCACCGAGGCGAAGGCGTTGGGTGCCAGGGCCGCGTCGATGGGCAGGTCGATCCCTTCCCCCGTGGACTTGAGCGTGCGCACGAAGGCGCGCACGATGCCGTCGCGCTCCACGGTCACCAGCGCCGTGGCGCCGGGCAACTGCGCCTGCGGCACCAGCCGCGCGGTCTCGCCCGGCTTGTAGCTCGGCTTCGACGCCACCAGGCCCATCCGGTCCCCCTCGTCGCCGCTCCAGAAGGCCTCGCCCGCGCCGATCACGTAGATGACCTCGGAGGCGACCGCGCGGCCACCGCGCTCGTCGTCGGCCTCGAGGCGCACCGTGTACTGCCCCGGGTCCTTCAGCACCACGCGGGCCACCGCCGCGCCGGTCTCGGGGATGGCCACGACGCGCTTCACCGCGGCGCCGTCGTCCTTCCTGGTGCACTTGCCCAGGCGGCCCTCGCAGTCGAAGCGCCGGCGGCTGATGGTCAGCTCGCCTCGGGCCGCACGACGCTTCCCCTCGGGCGTGAGCGCCACGGCCTGCAAGGCGAAAGGCATGTCGACGGCCTGCACGAACTCGGCCGGATGGACGCCGAGGTAGAGGCCTGCCCGGTGCGCGGTGGTGACCTCGCGCACGGTCACGGCCTGCCCCGAGGCGTCGCTGACCGTGGCCTCGAGCAGGTACTCGAACGGCCCCTTCGCCCTGCGCACGTCGTCGCGCACGCTGAGCGTGACGTGGCCGGTCCCGTCCAGATCCTTCTCGCCGTCGCCGACGGGGAAGGAGAAGGAGCGCTCCTCGTGGCGGGCCCAGTACCAGCCGTCCTCGTAGAGCGCCGCCAGGTCCTGGAACGTGTACTGCGGGAAGCCGGGGAAGGTCGGCAGGTGCGGGCGCTTGCGGACCGCCCAGGTGACGTGCCCCTTCGACAGCGGCGCCCCGTAGAGGTAGCTCGCCCGCAGCTCGAAGCGCAGCCGCTCGCCGAGGAACGCGTGGCGCGCACCGGCGCCGGTCTTCACCTCGAAGGTGCGCGGCCGGTACTCCTCGACGGCGAACCGCTCGCGGAAGGTCTGCCCCTCGATGGTGCCGGTCACCACGTAGTCGCCCAGGCGAGCCTCGGCCTGGAGGCGCAGGTCACGGTGGAAGCCGCCGAACGAGCTGAGCAGGAGCTCCTCCTCGACCAGGCTCGAGCCGCGCGGGTCCTCGATGACCACCCGCACCTTGCGCTGCTTCGGCAGCCGCATGGAGCCGCTCGGCTCGACGACGCGCGCGAGGCCCCTGAGGTGCACGGTGTCGCCGGGCCGGTAGATGCCCCGGTCCGACTGCAGGAAGCCGCGCACGCGCACGGTCCCGCCGCCGCGGTCCTCGGGCACGCCGAAGTTCCAGATCTGCACGCCGTTGTTCCAGTTGGTGTCGAGCACGGCGAGGTCGTCCTGCACCCTGGCCGTGACGATGACGCGCCGGGCGCGGAACCCCCCGGACTCGAAGGCGTCCTCGCCGCCGTCGCCGTCGCCGTCGTCCTCCCCCGCGCCGCTCCGGGGGACCGGCTTGACCCCCACGAGCCTCGTCGCGCCGGGCGCGAGCACGGTGCCCTCGGCGCCGGTCTGGCCCGTGGACTTCACCTTCCCCTTCAGGTCGCGGATCGCCACGGTCGCGCCCGCCACCGGCTTGCCCGTCGACAGCCGCACCACCCAGACGAGCGAGGAGGCGTTGCCGACCTTCGCCACGAGGCCGAGGTCGGTGACGTTGGCCAGCGCGCGCCGCGGCCGGTCGTGCTGCTCGTCGGGCACCTCGTCGCTCGCGACCTCGAGCAGGTAGAGGCCCGCGGGCTTCGCCGCGTCGCCACCGCAGGTCGCCGCGAGGTCGATGCTCTGGTCGTGCCACTTGTTCTTGGGGCGGGCGATGGTCACGCGCCGGGCGCGGGCCTTGGTGCCCAGCTTCGAGTAGTCGAGCTCCTTCCCGTTCCCGGCGTCGTACCAGGAGTCGTAGTTCATGGGCCCGGTGAGGAGGGCCGCGTAGCGCGCCTCCGGGACCCTGGCGCAGGTCACATCGAAGCGGGACAGGTTGCGCGTCCACACGGGGTAGCGGCCCGACGCCGTCTCCACGGCGAAGATCCCGCGCTTCATCGCCAGCCGCGGGCTCGCGTCGCCCACGCCGAAGGTCCGCGCGTCGTCCTTGCCGAGCGCCTGGTCGAAGGCGTCGCGCAGCGTGCCCTTGACCGTCAGGACGTAGCGCTCGCCGGACTCGAGGTCGACCTTGGCCTTGTGGGCTCGCCCCTCGGGGTTCGAGCTGAAGGCGAGCCGGACGCGCTTGCCCGGCTCGCCCTGGCGCGCCAGGGTCACGTGCTTCGCCACCAGCTCGGCCGGAACCGGGTTCGCGAAGACGATCTGCACCACCACGTCGTCGGCGTTGACGTCGTTCCCGGCGGGCGACACGGACTCCACGGCGAGCGGCCCGTAGGTGCGGAAGGCCGCGTCCACGTCGCGCGCCAACCCCTCGGCCCCCTCGAGCCCCGTCAGCT
>JACRCY010000237.1 GCA_016218785.1 Deltaproteobacteria bacterium | reverse complement strand
GGTCGCGGGCGTGCCCAAGACCCTGGTGGTGAACTCGGACGAGATCCGCGACGCCCTGGCCGAGCCGATCCACGCCATCGTCGAGGCGGTGCGGCTGGTGCTCGAGCGCACGCCGCCGGAGCTCTCCGCGGACATCGTGGACCGCGGCATCGTGCTCACCGGCGGCGGCTCGCAGATCCGGAACCTCGACATGCTGCTGCGCGAGGAGACCGGGCTGCCGGTCATGGTGGCCGACAACCCCGAGTGCGCGGTGGTCATGGGCACGGGCAAGGCGCTCGACGAGATCAAGCTCCTCAAGGAAGTGACGATCCACTAGCGGCAGCAACGCTAGCGGCAGCACCGCATGGCGACGAACTCCCTCTCAGCGTGGGGCGGCCCCCGGGCCCCGCGGCGGCGCTGGCGGGACCTGTTCCTGTGCCTCCTGCTCGTCGCCGTCCCGGCGCTCTTCCTCCGCGCCAACCTGCGCAGCCCGCAGCAGCTCAACTTCATCGACCGCGGCATCCTCAAGGTGTCGAGCCCGCTGCAGTCGGGGCTCACCTCGGTGATCCGCGGTGCGGTCGGTCTCTGGGAAGGGTACGTCAGCCTCGTCCACGTCAAGCGCCAGAACGACCTGCTCCGCGCCGAGAACGCGCGCCTGCGCGAGGACGCGGCCCGGGCGCGGCGCGAGGCCGCCGCGGCCGCGCGCTACGAGGAGCTGCTCAAGCTGCGCGACGACAAGGGCGCCGCGAAGGTGGCGGCCCGGGTCATCGGCGCCGACGCCTCGCCGCACTTCCGCGTGGTGCGCGTGAGCTTCGCCGTGGGGACGGGCCCGTCGATCAAGAAGGACATGCCGGTCCTCGCCCTGGACGGGCTGGTGGGCCGGGTGCGGCGGGTCTACGGCGACTACGGCGACGTGCAGCTGGCCGTCGACCCGACCTCCACCTTCGACGCCGTGGTGCCGCGCACCGGCACGCACTGCCTCCTCGACGGCATCCCCGGCAAGAACCGCTTCCGCTGTCGCCTCGAGGCCGGGGCCGCCGCCGACGAGGTCAAGGTCGGCGACCTGCTCGTCACCTCGCAGCACAACGCCAACATGCCGCGCGCCGTGACCATCGGGCGCGTCGCGCGCGTCGAGGGGAGCCGCGGCACCGTGCACCGGGACGCCGAGGTGCTGCCGGCGGTCGACTTCAGCCGGCTCACCGAGGTGCTCGTCGTGCTGAGCCTGCCGCCACCGGCCCCGCCGGAGAGCCAGCCCGCGCGCCGCCCGCGCGCGCCCCGGGGGCTGATCCAGTGAGGCTGGAGTCCTGATGTCACGGGCGATCCTCTTTTGCCTGGTGGGCTTCGGCCTCCTGCTCGTCCAGTCGACCCTCCGCCAGCTGCTGCCGGTGGTCGCGCTGGTGCCCGACCCGGCGCTGCTCCTGGTGCTCTACCTCGGGCTCACGCCGCGTCAGAGCGCGTGGGTCGGCGCGATCCTGGCGATCGTGCTCGGCTACCTGACCGATCTCCTCGGCGCCGCGCCGAAGGGGCTCCACGCCCTCGTCTACGTGCTCCTCTTCTACGCCGCCCGCGGCGCGCAGATCCGGCTCCTCACCCGCGGCTGGATCTTCGAGGTCTGGTTCTGCCTCCTGGCCGCGTTCCTGGGCGGCTTCCTGGTGATGCTCGGGCGCGCGCTGGCGGCCCCGGCGGTGGGCGTGCGCGGCTACCTCGTGGCCGTGCTCCAGGCGGCCGCGACCGCCGCCACCGCGCCTGTGGTATTCTTCATCGGCCGTCGAATCGACCGCTGGACGAGTCGCGTCCCCGACGGACACGAGCGCGACTCCCTGAAGGTACCCCTCAAGTGATCACCGCGCCGCTGGCCACGCCGAAGACCGAGGACCGGGAGCTCAACCGGCGCCTGCGGCTCATGGCGTGGCTCTGCACCCTGGCATTCGTGGTCCTGGCCGGGCGCCTGTGGCAGCTGCAGGTCCTGCGGGGCGAGCTGTACCTGCGCAAGAGCGCCGACAACTTCGTCAAGGACATCGAGATCCCGGCGCTGCGCGGGCAGGTCCGCGATCACAAGGGCCGGGTCCTCGGCGACAACCGGGCCGCCTACAACGTCTACGTCACCCCGCGCTTCCTCACGCCGGAGGCCCTCGAGCGGCTGTGCGGCTACCTGAACCTGTCCGCGGAGCAGGCGACGGCCATCAAGACGCGGGCCAAGGAGACCCGCGGGCTCGCGCGCTTCCGCGCCCAGCTCGCCGTCGAGGACGTCTCGCGCGAGCAGATGGCGCTGGTGGCGACCAACCGCCAGAACCTGCCGGGCGTACAGATCGAGGCGGTGCCGCGCCGCACCTACCCGTTGGGGACGAGCGCGGCGCACGTCCTCGGCTACATCAACGAGATCTCGGCGGCGGAGCTGAACTCGCGCCGCGAGCAGGGCTACCGCTCCGGCGATCTCATCGGGCGCACCGGCCTCGAGCGGCAGTGGGAGGGGTACCTCCGCGGCACGCCGGGGTTCGAGCGGGTCGTGGTCGACGCCAAGGGGCAGCGCAAGAGCGCGGACGAGACGCGCGAGCTGCTGCAGACGCCCCGGCGCCAGGACCCGGTCCCGGGGAACAACATCGTCCTCACCCTCGACGCCGACCTGCAGCGCCTCGCCGAGCGGGCGTTCCGCCGGTACCCGGCGGGCGCCGCGGTGGTGGTCGACGTCGAGACCGGCCGCCTCCTCGCCCTGGTCTCGAAGCCCGGCTTCGACCCCAACCTCCTCTCGGGGCGGCTCACCTTCGCCGAGGAGGCGCGGCTCAACCAGGATCCGTACCGGCCGCGCCTCGACAAGACCCTGCGCGAGCACTACTACCCGGGGTCGACCTTCAAGGTCGTGCCGGCCGTCGCCGCGCTCGAGGAGGGGGTCATCTCACCCGACGAGCGGGTGCAGTGCAAGGGGTACCACGAGCTGGGGCGGCGCTGGTTCCGCTGCAGCAAGTTCCACGGCCGCGTGAACATGTACGAGGCGCTGGCGCAGTCGTGCAACATCTACTTCTACAAGCTCGGCGAGCGCGTCGGCATGGACCGCATCGCCAGGTACGCGCGCGAGTTCGGCCTGGGCGAGCCCACGGGCCTGGGCCTCAACGGCGAGGTGCCGGGCTTCATCCCGACCCAGGCCTGGTACCGCGAGCACGCGCCGGGCGGCTTCCGCCTCGGCTACACGCTCAACGCCACCATCGGGCAGGGCGCGACCAAGGTGACGGTGCTGCAGCTCGCCATGCTGTACGCGGCCATCGCCAACGGCGGCAGCCTCAACCTGCCGCAGCTCGTCGAGCGCATCGACACGGCGGCGAACGCGCCGGTGCAGGAGTTCCCGCCGCGGCTGCGGCGCCGCGTGGCGGTGAAGCCGGTCCACCTCGAGACGCTGCAGCGCGCGCTCGCCGGCACGACCCACCAGAAGGGGACCGCCTACGACGCGCGCCTCAAGGACATCGAGGTGTCGGGCAAGACCGGCACGGCCCAGGTGCGCAAGATGGGCAAGGTGCGCAGCGAGGGGCGCGAGCAGTTCGGCATGGGCGACCACGCCTGGTTCGTCGGCTTCGCGCCCACGCGCCGGCCGCAGATCGCCGTGGTCGTGCTCGTCGAGCACGGCGGCCTGGGCGGCCACGTGGCGGCGCCCGTGGCCATGGAGATCATGCGCGGCTACTTCGAGCAGGTCGCGCCGGAGAGGCGCGTGTCGCGCCGCGGCGCCGACGAGCCGGGCCGCGCCGCGGACGCGCGGCCGCTCACCGACCTGCCCGCGCCGCAGCTCAAGGACCTGGGACCGTCGCCGGCCCGCGCCGGCGTCGGCGGCGGGCACTGAGGCGGCCGTGCCCGCGTTCCGCAAGCTGTGGCGTGGCTTTGACTGGCCCCTGGCGCTCGGGATCATCGGCATCGTCGCCATCGGCCTGGTGAACCTCTACAGCGCGACCGCGGTGAACCAGCGGGCGCTGTTCCAGAAGCAGATCTGGGCGCTGCTGCTGGGCGGGGGCTGCTTCGTGGCCGCCGCGCTGATCGACTACCGCGCCTACAACCGACTCGCGTACTTCGCCTACGGCCTGGGCGTGCTCATGCTCCTGGTGGTGCTCGTGTTCGGGCACAAGGTGAACGGCGCCCGGCGCTGGTTCGACCTCGGCTTCTTCCGGCTGCAACCCTCCGAGCTGATGAAGATCTTCATGATCGGCGCGGTCGCCAAGTTCCTCCACGACGACCCCACGCCGCAGGAGCGCAAGCTCAGCCACGCCGGCATCGTCTTCGGCATGGCGGCCGTGCCCGTGGCGCTCATCCTGGCCGAGCCCGACCTCGGCACCGCGCTCATCATCTTCCTCGTCACCTTCACCATGGTGCTGGTGGCCAAGCTCAAGCTGTGGCACGTGGGCGTGCTCACCGCCTGCGGCATCGTGATCACGCCCGTGGTGTGGCTCGGCCTGCTCAAGGAGTACCAGCAGAACCGCATCCTCACCTTCCTCGACCCGCAGCGCGACCCGTCGGGCGCCGGGTGGCACTCCCGTCAATCGATCTTCGCCATCGGCTCGGGCCGCCTCACCGGCAAGGGGCTGCTCCACGGCACGCAGAACCAGCTGCAGTTCCTGCCCGAGCACTGGACCGACTTCCCGTTCGCCGTCCTCGGCGAGGAGTGGGGCTTCCTCGGCGGCGTGGTGCTCCTGTCGATCTACCTCTTCCTGATCCTGTGGGCCATCAAGCTTGCCCACGAGGCGCGCGACCGGTTCGGCACGATGATCTGCGTGGGCGTGGCGGCCCTCGTCTTCTGGCACGTCCTCCTCAACATCGGCATGGTGTCGGGCATCCTGCCGGTCGTCGGCGTCACGCTGCCGCTGGTGAGCTACGGCGGCTCGTCGGTGGTCACCATGCTGGTGGCGGTCGGCCTGCTGATGAACGTGTCGGTGCGGAAGTACTCGTACTGAGCTACTTCCACATCCGCGGGTCCAGGGCGAACGGCTCCCGTGCACCGATGACGAGCTTCGCGAAGTCGGGGTGCGCCGGGTTCAGGAGGTAGTTGCTCTCGGCGGGTACGATCACGGAGGGCACCCGCAGCACTACGGTCGCGCCGCGCCGCGCCCACTTCGTGCCCAGGTCCTTGGTCTCGTCGGACGGCGGCTGCTCACGCCAGCTCGGCGGCAGGTCCCGCGGGCGCAGAGCGCGGATGCGAACGTCACGCGGGACGTCGACGCGGATGGCGACGAAGCGCAGGCCGCCCCCGCTCGGTCCCAGGTGGACGAACAGCTCGAGCGCCGCGAGCGCCTGGCTCCCGCCCAGGTACACCAGCGGCGTCCCGCGGTGGTTCCAGCGGCCGCCGTAGAGCCGGGCGCCCTCGCCCGAGAAGGCGTCGGCCACATGCCGGGCCTTGACGATGCGCCAGGCCGTGATCACGAGAAGACGCCGTGCTCGATCCGGCCCAGCAGGTCCTCCACCTCGCGCGCGCCCGCCTCGGTGTGCATCAGCTGGAAAGGCGTGCGGTTGCCGAGACCGGGCTGCCGGGTGCGCAGCCAGG
Source organism: Deltaproteobacteria bacterium (assembly GCA_016218785.1). Lineage (GTDB taxonomy): Bacteria > Myxococcota_A > Polyangia > JACRCY01 > JACRCY01 > JACRCY01. Next base: position 1,948 of record JACRCY010000237.1, on the reverse strand, counting down.
CGCGGGCCCGGTCGGCGTCCTCGAGCACCTCGGTGGCGAAGGCGAACAGACGCGCCACGCGGTAGAGGCGGTCGCTGGCGACGAGCCCCAGCGCCCGTCGGGGCGCCCGGCGCCGCCGGCTCACCGTCTTGGGGCTGACGCCCAAGGTGGACGCGACCTCCGCGTCGGCCAGGCGCAGCTCCTTCTTCACGTGCTCGAGCGCGGCGAGCGGGAGCCCGCGCGCGACGCCGTCCGCGAGCCGCAGCCGGCCACGTGCGCCCCGCCCGAACACCGCCTTGCCGCCCAGGGCCGCCACGATCTCCCTGTCACCCATCGCGCCCTCCGGTCATCTGTCTACAGTGTGACAGACGTTCGTCCACATGGCAACCCGGCCGGTCCTGCCGCTCCGGGCCGCAGCCGGCGCCCTTGCCGTGGCTCGGCACAGGCGCTGGCGCGTCGATCTACCGACCGAGCGGACCCGCCGGGACGTGGTGCTCGAACTCGAAGTCCGCGGTGCCCAGCAGCCAGCGGGCCCGTCCGGCGACGCCGAGCTCGACGTACCAGCAGCGCTCGCGTGCGCGGAGACGGCGGTGCGCCTCCAGACGCTCGTCCGGCAGCATCCGCTCGAAGTGCTCCAGGTCCAACTCCAGGATCCGCACCTTCATCCGCTCCGCGTCGATCACCACGTCGTGCTTGGCGGCCAGCGCGCCGACGCGCTCCCGCACCGGAGCCGGTTCCCCCGTGTCGACGCTGGTCGCCAGGGCGCGGGCCTCTCGCTCGAAGGTGGCAATGCGCCGCGCCGCGCCCACCCGGGACGCCGCTCCGCCCGCGCCCAGCGCCAGCACGCCGATGATGACCGCGATCCCGACCAGGCCCTTCATGCGAGGGATTCTACGTGGAGCGCAGGGGGGCCGCCACCGCGGCCCTTCAGCGTCGCGGAGCCGCGCTCGCCGCTTGCGAGGTGGCGGCTCCGGCGCGCACCTGGGCCAGGACGTCTTCGATGGCCTTGATGACTTCGTCGGGCCGCTCGAGGTGGATCGAGTGGCCGCTGTCGGGGAGCACGCGCAGCGTGCCGCGGGTGGAGAGGCGCGCGAGTCCGGGCTGGAGCTCCTCGACCCAGATTCGCCAGTACGTCGCGCGCGAGTCGGCGGGCAGGTACGCGAGGTCGGGCTCGCGACGGGCGGCCACGAGCACCACGAGGGGACGGTCGCCGAGCGGGCCCGCCTTGCGCACCTGCGCGCTGCTCTGCTCGAACCCCTCGGCCTCGGCGGTCGCGGCCTCGAGCGTCCGCGACCGGAGCGCGAGCCAGGTGAGCGCCTGCAGCGTCTCGGGCGGGAGGCGGCGGAACTGGTCCGAGGCCGGGTCCCACCCGGCGAGCGCGGGCCGCAGACGGAGCACGCCGAGGGACGCCAGGTTGCGGCTCGTGCGGAGCCGGCGGCTGAGGTGCTCGGGCGGCCGCTGGTGGGGGAGGCGCGCGTGGGCGTCCTCGTGCGACGCGTCCACCAGCACCACGCCGGCCACGTCCGCCGGGAACCTCGCGGCGAAGACGCGCGCCACGAGGCCGCCGAAGGAGTGGCCCACCAGCACGTAGGGGCCGCGCTCGCGGCCGCGCTCGAGCAGCAGGTGCAGCTCGAGCGCGAGCTGCTTCGCCGTGCGCGGCCCGGCTCCGATCGGATCACTGTAGCCGTAGCCGCCGCGGTCGTACGAGCAGACGCGGGTCTGCTGCGCCACCTCCGGCTGGACCAGCGCCCACGAGAGCGCCGGGTTGCCCAGGCCCGACTCGAGCACGACCGTCGGGCTGCCCGTGCCCGTGCAGTGCAGGTGGCGGCGGCCGCCCGGGACCAGGGCGAGCCGGCCCGGCATCGGGAAGCGGCGCGCGTCGCGTCGGTCGCCGAGGGCGTTCCAGCCGGCGCCTAGGGCGCCGACGAGCGCCGCGAGCCCGGTCAGCCACAGCACGATGCGCGCGAGG
>JACRCY010000236.1 GCA_016218785.1 Deltaproteobacteria bacterium | reverse complement strand
CATGCGGCGATCTCACGCCAGCGCGCCGCGCGAGTCAAGCCCGGCGCGCGTGCGCCGGCGCCCTACCGCGGCAACGTGGTGCACGCGAGCGTGCGCCGCGCCGCCTCCGCCTGCGCCCATGCCTCCGGAGGCCCGGCCGCGAGCACCCGCATCAGCACGAGGCCCCTGCGCGAGGGGGACTCGAGCCGGCGCGCGCCCGCGGGTGTGGCCCCACCGCGCGCCGCGCCGCGCTCGGCGACGACGAGATCGACCGGCTTGCCGTCCGCCTGCCGGTCGTTCACCGCGAACCAGTTGTCGCTGGTGGACGAGTAGAGGGCGATGGACCAGTAGCCGTCGATGCGGGGGTCGGCGGTGATGCGGACCGGCCCGCGCGCGAGGTCGACGACGCACGCGGCGTACAGGAGATCCGGGCTCGGCATCACGATGGTGCGCGAGGCGCCGGTCGCCCGCGGCGGGAGGGCCACGCCGGTCGGGCCTGCCAGCGACGCCGCGCCCGCGAACACCCGGCCCATGATGAGGCGCGGCAGCGCCCACACCGAGAGCACGTGCACCGCGACGGCGACGGCGAGTACGACGAGCGTGCCGCGGAGCCAGCGCCGCGCCGCAGAGGCGCGCGGGCTCACTGGCACCCTCCCACGCGCGTGATCGACGGCGCCGCGAGCGATGCCGGCGCCGCCACGAGGCCGGGCGCGGGGTTGTACAGGCGGAAGGTCAGCAGGAGCGCGCCGCGCCCCGGGGTCGGCAGCCAGTACTCCTGGTCCCCGGCCGCAGGAGCTGCGGGCGGTGGGGCCGGCGCCGCCGGTCCCGTGACGAGGGCGAAGCGCCCGTTGGCGTCGAGCCTCGCCGTCGCCCCGCTCAGGCTGTAGCGGCCCTGCGGGTTGGGGAACAGGTAGAAGTCGCCGGCGTAGGCGGTGATGCTCCACCACCGCGCGGGCGGGGGCACGCCCTCGACGCGGTACCGGCACTCGGCGCGCAGCGGCGCGCCCGAGTCGTCGTGGCGCGCGACGTAGTACATGGTCTCGCTGCGGGAGAGCGCGAGGAGCCCGCCGACCGCGACGCGGGCGCGCGTGTACATGTCGGCGTCCACGTGGCCGGAGGCGGTGCTCGTGCTCCACGCTCCCGCCCGTACCGGCCCGGCGAGCCCGGAGCCGCGCACCGCCACCGCCGCCGCGGCCAGGCCGAGCACGACACCGAGGGCGACGCGGAGCACGCCGGCCAGCCAGCGCTTCCAGCGGGGTGCCGCGGGAGCCGGGGCGGATGCGGACATGGCGCCGCGCTACAGCCCGTGCTCGAAGGCGCCCTGGTCCGGCCGCGACCCGAGGTAGGGCAGGCTGACGCCGGTGTCCGCGGCCCAGGTGAGTGGCCGGTCCACCGTGATGGTGTTGGCGGCGTAGTCCACGGCCACCACCATCGCGGTCACCGCCTGTCCCTCGAGCTGGACGAGGTCGCCGGCCACGAGGCCATTCCCGTCCGTGAAGTACCCGGCGTCCGCGACCGCGAGGAGGGTGCTGTCCTGGCCCGTGCCGGTGGTGCGGGTGAGGAAGCTCCCCGCGTCGACGCACGGGCTCGTCGGTTGCAGGTGGAAATCGAGGCTGGCGAAGTCGGACGGCGCGGGCTCCCCCGCGGCCGCGACGAAGCGCGGATCACCCTGCTCGTCCCAGTTGCCCTCGACCGACTGCTCCGCCTCGTCCACGTAGTAGTAGAAGATCCCGTACAGGTTGTTATCGTGGAGGATGTTGTTCTTGATGGCCACGCCGGTCATGGGGTTGTGGGCGGCGTCGTCCACCCAGCGCGCCAGGAGCAGCCCGCTCTTCTGGGGAGCCCAGTCGCTGATGATGGGGTACCCGTTGTGGAAGAAGACGTTGTGGTAGATCCGGTTGTACCGGGAGCCGGCGTAGACCCGTGACCCCGCCCAGGTGGCCGGCCCGCCGGGGTTGGTGAACTCGCAGAACCCGACGTTGTTGTGGCTCGAGGCCTCCAGGTAGAGGTTGCGGCCGCAGTCGAGGAACTTGATCCCGAGCACCGTGACGTAGGAGCGCGACTGCAGCCGGATGCAGTACACCGACCCGGACAGCGTCACCACCTCGGCGGCGTAGGCGCTGTACGTGATGCGCTCGCCGTCGGAGAGCCCGGAGCTCTGCGGCTGGATGGTCTCGTTGTAGGTGCCGGCCCGGAGGTAGACGGTCTGCCCGGCCGTCAGGCTCTGGTTGGCCTTGGCGATGGTGCACCACGGCGCGGCGAGCGTGCCCGGGTTGCTGTCCGAGCAGCTTCCGCCGAGCGAGTCCCGGTCCACGTAGAACGCCGCGGTCCCGTCCAGGCACCCCTCATCCACCTTGCCGTTGCAGTTGTCGTCGAGGCCGTTGCCGCAGACCTCGCTGCGCCCGGGGCCCACGGACGGGTCCTGGTCGTCACAGTCGACGCCGTGGCAGTCTCCGTCGCCGTCGAGGTCGAGGCACGGTGGGCCACCCCCGTCGCCCGTGCCGCCGCCGTCGCCGGTTCCGCCCTCGGTGCCGGGCACCGCGCCGTCGCCCGGACCCGACGCGTCGCCGCCGTCCTGCCCGCCGCCCGACTCCGCGCCGTGGCAGCCCCACAGCAGGCTCGCGCCCACCAGCAGCACCGCCATGAGTAGCCGGGTCCCCATCTGCCCACGACCGATCAGGGACCCGGTAGCATCGCGGCCGCCGGCCCCGCGCGGCCCCCGTGGCGAGGCCGCCGGCAAGCGGCGGGCAGAGTGAGCCCCGACGCCCGGCAGGCGGTACGTGAGCAGCCAGCGATGTG
>JACRCY010000244.1 GCA_016218785.1 Deltaproteobacteria bacterium | reverse complement strand
TGGAGAGTTCGCGCAGCGCGCGGCGCCCGTCCACGCCCATGCGCTTCAGCACCACGGAGATCGCGGCCCAGGCCTCAGCTCGGCTGGGAGCACGCTCCAACCGCCACCGGGGTGGGTCCCGATCTGTTGGCCCTGCCACCAAGGGATTTCGGGGCCGCGTTGACAGTCGCGGCCCCCGGGATCTACGCTGCAAGGCGAAGCGCGTGGGAACAAGGGCGGGCTGCGCCCGGAGGGTTCCAGCGCGGGAGGGCATGGGAACCCTGCTAGGGTTCCCATATCGTTAGAGAGGAAGGCGCCGGACATGACGTGCCGAATCCGCCGGGGTGGGTTGCTTCTCCTGTGCCTCGCACTGACCGTGGGGTGCGGCAGCTCGCGCGCCGGCCCGGTGGAGGACGCCGGCCTGCGTCCGTGCACCGACGACGACCAGTGCCTGCCCAACGAGACCTGCAGCCTCGGCTACTGCCAGCCCGCGGGCCAGCGGGACGCGGCCCCCGACGTCAGCCCCGCGTTGCTGCGGGTGACGCCCGCCGACGTCGTCGACTTCGGCAGCCCGGTCTACGGCTCCGAGGTCGAGCGGCCAGTGACGCTCGAGAACGTGGGCGGCCTGCCCGTGGTGGTGAACCAGATCGACCTCGTCGAGAACGACAGCGTGAAGGAGTTCGTCGTCGACAAGCCGTCGACGCCGTTCGAGCTGCAGCCCGGCCAGAGCCAGGTGCTCACGGTGCGGCTCAAGCCCGTCGACGGCGAGCTCGACCAAGGGCAGCTCATCATCAACTCCACCGACTACTCCCACCCCACCGTCATCCTGCAGCTCGTGACCGCGGCGAAAGGGGACGTCGACCTCGAGGTGTGCGTCGAGAAGACCTCGCCCACCGACTGCCAGGATCCGCCGGCCTTCCCGCTCGGGCAGCTGACCTACGGCGTGCCCGTCACCCGCGTCTTCCACGTGCGCGCCACCGGCCAGGGGACGCCGGTCATCAACGCCCAGTCGATCACGCTGCTGTCGTCGGGGGGCATGACCTCGACCCACTACCAGCTGCAGCTCTACTACCGGCACCCCAATCCCCTCGACCCGGCGCAGACGATCGAGGACGCGACCCCGCTCTCGGCGAGCGACTTCCCCAAGCTGCTCTCCGCGGGCGACGAGAACACCGCCCCCGCCGAGATCCGCGGCGTCCTCATCTTCGACGCGCTCGTGGCCGGCCCGGTGCCGACCGAGTCGGTGTCGGTGCAGACCGACGCCGGCAACGTGACCGCGCCGGTCTCGGGCACGGTGACCGGCTGCCCGCCGGGCTTCGTCGACCTCGACGGCAATCCCGCCAACGGCTGCGAGTACGCCTGCACCTACCAGGGCCCGACCGACGACCCGGACGACAACTTCGTCGACGCCAACTGCGACGGCATCGACGGCGAGATCGGCAAGGCCGTCTTCGTCGCGCCGCCGCCGAAGGGCGACGACACCAGCGGCAACGGCTCCATGGACAAGCCCTACGCCACCATCGCGAAGGGGATCCAGGTGGCGAACGCCGGAACCAAGAAGCACGTCTACGTCGCGGCGGGCACGTACCAGGAGAACATCACCCTCGCCAACGGGGTGAGCCTGTATGGCGGCTACAACGCCGCGACCACGTACTGGACGCGGGGCGCCGCGAACACCACTTCCATCGTCGGTCAGGTCGTGGGCAGTGCCGACGAGGTCACGGTGCGCGGCAGCAACCTCACCCAGACGATGACGCTCGACCGCTTCACCATCCTCGGCCAGACCGCCAGCGCCGGGCGCAGCTCGTACGGCGTCCTGCTCGTGAACGTGCCGACGAGCGTGCTCACGATCAAGAACTGCGAGATCCGTGCGCGGAACGGTGGCGCGGGTGCGAACGGCACCGATGGCGTGCCCGGCGGCACCGGCGACCGTGGTGCCGACGGCATGGCGAGCACCATCTATGCGTGCGACAACGACTGTGCCTTCGGGCTGTGCTTCTCGGGCGTGACCTGCGCGGTGGGAGTGACGCCGCTGGGCGGCAACGGTGGTTCCTCGGCGTGCAACGCTACTGGTGGCCGGGGCGGCGACGGCGGGCCCTCCGAACTGGATCAGAGCGCGCCCTACGTGGCCCCCTCCGGGAGCAACGGGCTCCCGTCCGGCACCGGAGGAGGAGGAGGAGGAGGAGGGGCCACCTGCTACGGAGCCTTCCCATCATCGATCCCCGCCACGCCCGGTACAGCCGGTACCGGCGGCACCAACGGCACCGACGGCACCAACGGAACCGACGGTGCGGGCTTCGGAACCATCGTCACTGGGGCCTACGTAGCAGCCGCCAGCACGAACGGAACGAGCGGACAGAATGGAGGAGGAGGTGGTGGTGGTGGTGGTGGTGGTGGTGACAGCACTTACAACCCTATCGACGGCTGCTGCAAGAGCCACGGCGGTTCCGGCGGAGGCGGTGGTGGCGGTGGCTGCGCCGGAACGCGCGGCTCGGCTGGCAGCAGCGGCGGCGGGTCATTCGGCGTGTTTCTGTCGAGTGCGAGCCCAGTCATCGCGAACTGCGTGATCCTGTCAGCCTATGGTGGCAACGGCGGTCGCGCCGGGCAGGGCGGAACCGGAGGCACTGCCGGCGACGGCGGTGCCGCAGGTCCGGCAGTGCCTACCGAGCCGCTCGCCGCTGCGGGCGGAGCAGGTGGCAAGGGTGGCAAGGGTGGCCGAGGCGGCCACGGTGGTGGTGGAGGTGGTGGGCCCTCGATCGGCGTGGTCAAAGCTGGCGGCTCAAGCCCGGCCATCGACTCCGCGACCCTCCTCCACATCACCCCAGGAGTTGGTGGCACAGCAGGCTGGAGCGCGATGGGGGGAGCCGCGAATGGGCTGACGGCTGAGGTTCACACGGTGCCCTGACCCGCCAGCCAGCGGCCAGGCTGGGGTGTCGGCGGCCGTGCACACCATCTGATCAGGACGTGGGGGACGAACACCGGGGGGCGAGAGAGTACGCGCCGTTGCGTGTTGCGGGGTGGGCGCTGGCGTTCTGTCTTGACGGGAAGGGTTTCACCGCCTACATTCTTTGGCGCAACAAAGTTCCAGCGGTCCTGTAACCATTGGAGGTCACGCATGGAACGCGAGTCTTCCGGGGCTGGCACCGCAGCCGAAGGGTTCGACGCGGTGCTCGAGCGTCTGCGCGGGGTGGTGGATCGCCTCGAGACGGGCAGCTTGACCCTCGAAGAGTCGCTCAAGGTGTTCGAGGAGGGCGTGCGCCTCTCGCGGCGCGGCGCCCAGATCCTGGAGACCGCGGAGAAGCGGGTTGAGGTCCTCCTGCAGAGCGAGGACGGCAGCCCCACCACGGCGCCGTTCGGGGACGACGCGGAGAAGCCGGGTGACGACCCAGGAACAACAGGCCGGCACCGGGACCGATAGGCCCGTCCCGGGCGGGACCGTGCGGGCGGCCATGGCCCGCAAGGTCATCATCGTCGACGACGATCGCGAGACCCGCGAGATGCTCCAGGTGTTGCTGGAGCTCGAGGGGTACGAGGTCAAGCTCGCGGCCAACGGCCTGCGCCTGATCTCGACGCTGCACGTGGACAAGCCCGACCTCATCCTGCTCGACGTCATGATGTCGTGGATCGACGGCTTCGAGCTGTGCCAGGCGATCAAGAAGAACCCCGAGTTCCGCGACATCCCGGTCTTCTTCATCTCCGGGCGCACCGCGCCCGAGGACGTCGAGCGCGGGTTCGCGGCCGGCTGCCACGATTACTTCCCCAAGCCGATCGACGGCGAGCGCCTGGTGCACCGCATCCGCGAGGTGATCGGGCCGCCGTAGCGCCGCGGCGCGCCCGACGGAGGGAGGACGTCGTGGGGCCCGAGCTCGACCGCTATCTCGCCGACGTGTGTGCAGAGGTCGAGGCCGAGCTCGACCGCCGCCTGCCGCAGCCGGCCGACGACCCGCTGCGGCTGTGGGAGGCGTGCCGCTACGCCATGCTCGGCGGCGGCAAGCGGCTCCGGCCCGCGGTGCTCTTCGCCGCGGGCGAGGCCGTGGGCGGCGCGCGCGACGACGCGACCCTCGCCGCGGCCTGCGCCCTGGAGGCGGTGCACGGCTACTCGCTGGTGCACGACGACCTGCCGTGCATGGACGACGACGACGTGCGCCGCGGTCAGCCCACGGTCCACTGCGCCTTCGGCGAGTCGTGCGCGCTCCTCTGCGGCGACGCCCTCCTGACGATCGCCTTCGAGTGGCTGGCCGAGGCGGGCCTCGCGAGCGAGCGGCCGGCGGTGTTCGTGCGCGCGGTGCGCGTCCTGGCCGAGTGCTCGGGCGCCCACGGCATGGTCGGCGGCCAGGCGCTCGACCTCGCGGTCGCGGACCACGCGCTCACGGTGCCGGAGACCGAGGCGCTCGCGCACCAGAAGACGGCCGCCCTCTTCCGCGCCGCGGCCCTCCTCGGCGGCCTGCTCGGCGGCGGCGACGAGGCGGCCCTCGACGCCCTCGAGCGCTACGGCGAGGCCCTGGGCGTCGCCTTCCAGCACCGCGACGACCTCATCGACCAGAGCCACCCCGACGTGGAGCTGGGGCAGCGCGCCCGCCTGACGGAGCTCTGCGCCACCGCGCGCAACAAGGTCGAGCGCTTCGGCCCCCGCGGCGCCATGCTCCGGGCGCTCGCGGAAGCGATCGCGACGGTCTAGCGTAGCTCGCCCCCGCAGTTCGCCCCCCTCGTTGACCGTCGTAGAGGTCCGTGGTGTACTCCCGCGCAACCCGCGGCGAGGCCGGCCGATAACCTGCATGGGCCCCGGCGACCCGACGCGGGCTCGTGAGGAAATCGCATGGCTCGGTTTGCCACAATGATTGCGCTCGTCGCGAGCGCCTGCATCGTCGCGGGCTGCCCCGGCTGGAGCGCCAACCCACGGTACTGCGACGACACGACGCCGTGCCCGGATCCGCGCTGGCCCGTGTGCGACTACGTCGCCCATCAGTGCAACGAGATCCCCGACGGCGGCCTGCCGGACGACGGCGGCCTGCCACCTGACGGCACCACGCCGCCCGACGGCACCACGCCACCCGACGGCAACGGCGGCGACGGCGGCTGCGGCTCGAGCCTGCACCAGTGCGCGGATGGATGCTTCGCCCTCGACGATCCCACCCACTGCGGCGACGGCTGCCTCGCCTGCGGCGGCGAGACTGCGGCGTGCAACGGCACCGCCTGCGTCTGCAACGTCACGTCGTGCCCGGCGGCGCTCCCCATCTGTGACGCCGCCGGCACCTGTCGCCTCTGCGGGAACCACCCCGAGTGCGCGGCGCGCGACCCCCAGAAGCCGGTCTGCGCCACCAACGGCACGTGTGCCCCGGCCGTCTGCGGCGACAACGTCGTGAGCACCACCGCCGGCGAGCGCTGCGACTACGGCGACACCCAGAACTACGACGGCTGCGACCCTACGTGCCGCTACACCGGCACGGTCACCACCATCGCCGGCAAGGCCGGTGCCCAGGGGTACTGCGATGCGTCGGGCACTAGCGCGCGATTGATGCGTCCGGCTCACGTCGCCAGCGCAAGCGGCGGCCTCTTCTTCACCGAGTCATCGACCGACACGGTGCGCAAGGTGACGGGCTACTTGAAGACCGTCACAACATTCGCCGGTTCCTACGGAGTCACTGGCAGCACCGACGGGATCGGCGCCGATGCGCGATTCAGCTTTCCGCAGGGTGTCGCCACCGATGGAACCGTCGTGTACGTGGCGGACGCGAACAACTTCACAATTCGCCGGATAAGCATCAGCACGGGAGCTACCGTCACGATCGCCGGAGCTGCAGGTCAAAGCGGCACCGCCGATGGCCCTGGAGCGGACGCGCGCTTCAATTCGCCGTTCGGCCTGGCGCTCCGCGGATCCTCCCTCTACGTTGCGGACAGGGACAACTACGCCGTCCGAATGATTGACCTCGCGACGTCGGGGTTCCCGGTGACGACGGTCGCTGGTACGCCGGGCTCGAGTGGCGCCGTCGACGGAGACAAGGCAACGGCTCGCTTCAGCTCGGTGGAGGCCGTTGCCGTGGACAACTCCGGCGTGGTCTACGTGGTCGACACCGGCAACAGTGCCATTCGCCGCGTGAACACGGACGGGACCGTATCGACGCCGTACGGCGTCCTCAACTCCTTGGGCTCGACCGACGGCGTCGGCAACGCGGCACGATTCAAGTCACCGAAGGGCATTGCCTACCTGAGCTCGACGCCTCCCGCACTCATCGTGGCCGACAGCGGCAATCACACGCTCCGGAAGATCGACCTCTCGACGGGCATGGTCAGCACGCTGGCTGGCTCAGCGGGCCAGGTTGGCATTGCGGACGGGACGGGCTCTGCTGCGCGTTTCAACAATCCCCAGGGGCTCGCCGTGGAATGGTACTCCCCCGCCGGCCCCAACGTGTACGTCGTCGACAACTCGGCCGGCACCATCCGCCTTGTCGACGCCTCCTCGGGTGCCGTCAGCGCCTACGTCGGCGCGGCCGCCACCGAAGAGGCGGCCGATGGGACGGGGCCCACCGCCCGTTTCGGTAACCCCGGGGGGATGGTCGACTTGGGCGATTCCCTGCTGGTGGCAGACGGCGGCGGCAAGGCCCTCCGCCAGCTGTGGCCCACCACCGGGCAGGTCGTGACGGCTGCCGGCTCTCTGGGCCTCGCAGGCCATGTCGATGATGTTGGCCCCGCCGCGCGCTTTCAGAGCCCCTCCTTCCTGGCAATGACAGCTGGCCGGGTGTACGTTTTGGACCATTACGCCATCCGTGATTTTGACCCCGTCTCCAAGGCGGTCCAAACTCGAGCGGGGGGCGACACGGCCGGATACGTCGACGCGGACGGCACCGCGGCGCGCTTCACCTTTCCCAATGCATTGGCCGCAGACACTGACTACGTGTACGTCGGCGATTGGTGCACGATCCGTCGCATGACGATCGCCGCGCCGTGGACCGTGACCACGATTCTAGGCGATACGACCGCATGCGGTGCTACCGACGGCGTCGGGACGTACGCGCGTCTCAACGGGATGACCCAATTGCTCCTTGTGGGCGACAAGCTGTACGTGACGGACCTCGCCAACTTCGCCCTCAGGCGCGTCGACCTTTCTGCCGCCCCGATCTACCGCATTGACACCGTTGCCGGAGTACTCGGCGAGGCCGGGTCCGTTGACGGGGTAGGACCCGCCGCCCGGTTCAGCCAGCCCAAGGCAATGGCCTTCGATGGCCAGAGCCTGTTCCTGGTCGACCGCGAGTTCATTCGTCAAATCGACCCTACGACCATGAACGTGAGCACTCTCCTCGGGAACCCAGGCTGCCTGGGAGCAGTGGACGGCGACTACGCGCACGCCGGTATCTCAGCGGCCTGGCCCCCGGGTCCCATGATCTCGTACCACGCCAACACTGGTTACCTCTACGTGGCCGAAGCGTGGGAGCACGTCGTGCGGGAGATTCGGTAGGAGCGAGATCCGCAGGGCCCGCGGCGACCGACCCCGCCCCTGCAGCATGCCGCCCCCCGACCCGTCGCCTCCGGCCCGGCTTCGTGATACAAACGGGGCCGTGCGAGGGCGCGCCGCGGGGCTCGGAGTGCTGCTGGTGCTGGCGGCCGCGGCGGGGGCGCCGCGGGGCGCCGCGGCCGCGCCGCGGATCGCGGTGTGGCTGCCCGAGGGCACCCCGCCGGCCGCGGTGCCGCGCGCCTTCGGCTGGGCCGAGACGCTGGTGGTCCTCGAGCCCGCCCAGCTGGGCGAGCGCTTCCCGCGCTCGCCCGCGGCCCTGGCGCGCGCCGCGGCCGAGGAGCGGCTCCGGCAGGAGCAGGAGGCCGCCGAGAAGGCGTTCGTCGAGACCAGCTGCGGCGCCGCCG
>JACRCY010000243.1 GCA_016218785.1 Deltaproteobacteria bacterium | reverse complement strand
ACCGCGAGGAGAGCCAGGCCACGTAGAGCAGGAGGGCGAGGACGACGATGGCCCAGAAGATGAACTGCGCGAAGGCCGGCATCCTCGAGGATTATACCGCCCCGCGGCCGCGGCGGCCCGGCCGTGGGGGGTGCCCGCCACACGGCCGGGCCGCCGCGGCCGCGGGGCGGTATAATCCTCGAGGATGCCGGCCTTCGCGCAGTTCATCTTCTGGGCCATCGTCGTCCTCGCCCTCCTGCTCTACGTGGCCTGGCTCTCCTCGCGGTACTACTTCGCCGAGCGCTTCCCCGACGAGATCCACTTCACCCGCACCGAGGACGGCTGGCGCATCGCGCTGTCGCGCTACCGTCCCGAGGCCCCCTGCAACGCCGAGCCCGTGGTCCTGTGCCACGGCATCGGCGCCAACCGCCGCAACCTGGATCTCACCGACGAGCTGTCGCTCGCCGGCTACCTCGCGGCGCGCGGGTACGACGTGTGGCTCATCGAGCTGCGCGGCCGGGGCTTCTCGGCGCGGCCGCGCCTCTTCTCGCGGTTCCGCTGGGACTGGTGCTTCGACGAGTACGTGGATCAGGACATCCCCGCCGGCCTGGAGGTCGTGCGCCGCGTGACCGGCGCCGACACCGTCCACTGGGTCGGCTTCAGCACGGGGGGGATGGCCATGTACGCCTACCTCTCCGACCCGCGGCGCTCGATGAGCGTGCGGTCGGCGGTGGCGATCGCCGCCCCGGGCAGCTTCAAGCGGCAGCGGCAGTACCTCTCGGGGCGGCTGATCCGCCACGCGCGCTGGCTGCGCCACGCGCTCCTCCTGCGGGTGCTCGCGCCCCTGGCGGGCTACTGGCACCCGGCGCCCATCCACATCATCCACAACCCCGAGAACCTCGACGGCCGGACCCTGCGGCTGGCCATGGTCAACGTGGTCGTGAACTTCTCGCGCAACGAGCTGCTGCAGTTCTCGGACTGGATCATGAACGACGCGTTCCGGTCGATCGACCGGCGCCGCGACTACCGGGCGGAGCTCCAGCGCATCGAGACCCCCATGCTCTTCCTGGCCGGGCCGCGCGACCTGATCGCGCCCCCCGACATGGTCAAGACGGTGTTCGACGCCGTCGGGAGCAAGGACAAGAAGTTCGTCATCTGCTCCCGGCCGGGGGGGTTCAAGGTCAACTACGGTCACATCGACCTGGTGCTCGGCCGCAACGCGCCCGAGGAGATCTACCCGCTGGTGCGTGACTGGCTCGACGCCCACGCGCGCGAGGAGATCATCCGCCCCGCGGACGAGCGCCCCCCGCCCGTGCAGGTCGCCGCCCGCCGCCGTCCCGGCAGCGACGAGGAGCAGCACGACATCACGACGACGTACCGGGACCTCGGCGCCGGCGTTGCCACCGCAGGACCGTCTCCGCCGACGGCGGAGGCCAGCGTGGAAGCTGCGCCCGGAGCCTCGCCGGCGCCCGGAAGTGCCAGCGCGGAGGGGAAGGCTCCGTAGGCCCCGCGGCTCCGCCGACCTACCGCTGCCCGGCGAGCGGCGCCCGCGCGGGGTGCAAGTGCCGGAGGAAGTCCTCCACCGGCAGGCACAGGATGCCGTCCCTGCGCCCGGCGGTCGCACGCCGTGCACGACCGCTAGAGCGTGTCCTTGTCGCCGCCGGGAGGAGGCGGAGGCTTGTCGTCCACGCCGGCCGCGTCGAGCACGCGGCGCGCGACGATCACCGGCACCCGCGCCCCGACGGCAAGCGCGATGGAGTCGGAGGGGCGGGCGTCGATGTCGATGTCCTTGTTCCCCTGCTTCAGGAAGACCCGCCCGTAGAAGATGTTGTCGCGGAGGTCCTCGACGTGGACCTTCACCAGACGCGCGCCGAGCTGGGCGATGACGCGGTCGAGGAGGTCGTGGGTGAGGGGCCGCGGCGGCTTGCGCCCGGCGAGCCGCAGCTGGATCGCGTTCGCCTCGGCCTCGCCGATCCAGATGGGGAGCAGCTTGCGCTCCGCCTGCGAGCGGAGGATCACGACCGCCTGGTTGTTGGCCCCGGCCGCGACGCGGACCACCTCCATCTCGATCATGGCCGGCGGCCCCTTGGGCGGCGCCGGCTTCGCCCGGGACTTCGACAGCGGCCAGACGGCGACCCCGACGGCGAGCCCCAACACCCCGAGACCGAGGACCAGACCGACGCGTCTCATGTCAACCTCCCTTGGGCCCACCACGACGTGGCCGACGAGCGCAGCCTAACACCCGTGCGTGAGGGGGTCCAGGGAGGTGGAGGAGGGGAGGCGTCAGGCGGCGAGCGCGGACCCGTGCCGCGCGAGCCGCGGGGGTCCGGGGGACATCGGAGGAGCGGAGCGAGCGGAGCGAGCGAGCACCGGACGGGCCCCCCGGGGACGATCAGTGTACGAACACGCGCTCGAGTTCGCGCTCGATCTTGGCCTCGGGGGCGCCCCGGGCGATGGCCAGCTCCTTGATGACCAGGTTCTTGGCCGTGTCGAGCATGCGGCGCTCGCCGAAGGAGAGCGGCTTCTGGCCCTTCAGGCGGTACAGGTCGCGGAACACCTCCGCGACCTCGAAGATCGAGCCGGTCTTGATCTTCTCCATGAAGCCGCGGTAGCGGCGGTTCCAGGTCTGCTTGTCGACGTGCACGTCCTTCTCGCGGAGGATGGCGTAGACGTCGCGGATCTCCCGCTCGCCGATGACCGCGCGCAGCCCGACCTGCTGCGCTTTTTCGACGGGGACCATGATGCGCATGTCCGTGTCGAGGATCTTGAGCACGTAGAAGCTCTGTGGCCGACCCGCGATCTCCTTGTTGTCGATCCTCACCACCTCCGCCACGCCCTGGGCCGGGTACACTGCCTTGTCGCCTACCTGGAGCTGGAGCATGGGTTCCTCCGAGTTCTTCACCTGCCGCCCGCGAGAGATGGCATCTCGAGATGCGCTTGGGATCTCGCGGACGGACCGGGCTGCGGGGATACTACCATGCTCCCCCAAGAACTCAAGTGTTTTCGACACAGCGCGTGATCGTACCTTCTCCCACCCCTCAGCACCTCCCCGTACCATGTACTCCGTTCACATGTCGAGTGTGAACGCCGGGTCACATATCCCCTTCAACGGTTGAACATTGAACGTTGAACATGTTGAATGGACTATGGTTTCTGAACTGGCAGCTCTTGGTATGAGGCTTGTAGGAGGCCCCGACAGGAACATCTCGTGAAGGCCCGGAGGGTTCACATGCTGGCCAAGAAAGTGCTCGTCGCGTCGCTCGGGTTCGCTCTCCTGACGGTTACGGGGTGCGTGGGGTGCGGCGAGGGGAATGCCCACCCCGGCTACTGCGACACCACGGGGTGCTACACCTGCAACGGGCCCGACTACACCCTGTGTCTGCCCGTGGACCACCAGTCGTGCGGCACCGACAACGAGTGCCCGGCCGGGCAGAAGTGCACCAACATCGGGTGCACCCCCGGGTGCACGTCGGACGCCGAGTGCGAGAACGGCGAGGTCTGCGATGGCACCACCGACCTGTGTGCCCCGGCCGGGGTGACCCCCACGCCCATCAACGTGAACCCGAACCCCAATCCCATCGAGGTCCCCACCTCGTGCACCACCGACGAGGAGTGCCAGAAGGCCGACCCGGGGCTGGTCTGCGTCGACAACAAGTGCATCGACGCGTGCACGTCCGACGCCGACTGCGACGAGGGCTACGTCTGCGCCGAGTGCGGCAAGTGCACGCCGAAGGACGTGCCCTCCTGCGGCGACGCCACCATCTACTGCGACGTGAAGGACGTCTCCTCCTGCGGCGCCGACCGGGCGTGCCTCACCGGCCACTGCCACGTCACCTGCGACGTCGGCAGCGCCTGCCCCATCGGCCAGATCTGCCAGGCGGCCGTGTGCGTGGACGACCCGAACCCGCAGTCGCCCCAGTGCGTCTTCAACACCGACTGCACCAAGGCCGGCCAGTCGGCCATCTGCATCAACGGCTACTGCCACCCGACCTGCACCGCGGACGCGAGCTGTGGCCCCGCCGAGATCTGCAACGTCGGCGTGTGCATGCCCGACTACCGCCCCGCCCAGTAGCCGCCCCCCTTCGACGCTTCGACCTTCGACCCTACACCGGCGGCCCGTCTCCGCGCCGCAGGACCGTGTCTTGCGCCGGCCGCTCGTCCTTCCCCGGGTAGTCCAGGTTGAAGTGCAGCCCGCGGCTCTCGCGTCGGCGCCGGGCGCACTCGATGACCAGGTGGGCCACCAGAGCGATGTTGCGCAGCTCGAGGAGGTCCTGCGTCACGCGGAAATTCCAGTAGTAGTCGCGGATCTCCTCGCGGATCAGCTCCACGCGGCGGCGGGCCCGCTCGAGCCGCTTGTCGGTGCGGACGATGCCGACGTAGTTCCACATCATGCGGCGGATCTCGTCCCAGTTCTGGCTCACGACGACGGCCTCGTCGGAGGTGACCGCGTCGCCGGGGCCCCACGGGGCCACGGCCGGCGGGCGGAACGCCCGGGTGCCGCGCACGTCGTCGGCGGCGCGCTTGGCGAACACGAGCGCTTCGAGGAGCGAGTTCGACGCCAGGCGGCAGGCGCCGTGCAGCCCGGTCATGGCCGCCTCGCCCACCGCGTACAGGTTGGTGACCGACGTGCGCCCGCCCGTGTCGGTCACGACCCCGCCGCACGAGTAGTGCGCCGCGGGCACCACCGGGATGGGGACCGCGCCGATGTCGATGCCCAGCTGGAGGCAGCGCTCGAAGATGTTGGGAAAGCGCTCGAGCAGGAAGGCGCGCGGGAGGTGGGTCATGTCGAGCACGACGTAGTCGTCGCCGGAGCGCTTCAGCTCGGCGTCGATGGCCCGGGCCACCACGTCGCGGGGCGCCAGGCTCTTCATCTCGTGGTAGCGCTCCATGAACGTGGAGCCGTCGCGGAGCTTGAGCACACCCCCCTCGCCGCGGAGCGCCTCCGAGATGAGGACCGACTTGGCCTGGGGGTGGAAGAGGCAGGTCGGGTGGAACTGGAAGAACTCCATGTTCCCGACCCTGGCCCCCGCGCGGTAGGCCATGGCGACGCCGTCGCCGGTGGCCACGTCGGGGTTGGAGGTGTAGAGGTAGACCTTGCCGGCGCCGCCCGTGGCCAGCATGGTGGCGCGCGCCACGACGGTCTCGACCTCGCCGCTGCGCTGAGCGAGCACGTAGGCGCCGAACGTCGCGTTCGGCCCGCCGTACTTGGCCATGGTGAGCAGGTCCACGGCCATGTGGTCGGGCAGGATGGTGATCCGGTCGTGGGCGGTGGCGGCCCTCAGCAGCGCCCGCTCCAGCTCCCGTCCCGTGAGGTCCTTGGCGTGGACCACCCGCCGGGTGGAGTGGCCCCCCTCGCGGCCGAGGGCGAACCCCTCGCCGGTGCGGTCGCGGGTGAACTCCACCCCGAAGCGCTCCACGAGGGCCCGGATGTGGCCCGGCGCCTCCCGCACCGCCAGCTCCACCGCGTCGCGGTGACAGAGCCCGTCGCCAACCCGCAGCGTGTCCTCGATGTGCGACTCGAAGGAGTCGTCGTCGGCGAGCACCGAGGCGATGCCCCCCTGGGCGTAGTTGGTGTTCGACTCCGCGGCGTCGGTCTTCGTGACGATCAGCACGCGGCCGTGCTCGGCGGCGTGCAGGGCGAAGTAGAGCCCCCCCACGCCCGAGCCGATGACCAGGAAGTCGGTCTCGATCATGAATGGACCCCGAGCAGCGCCAAGGCGTCCCCTAGCGTTATACCGCAGGTGACCGGGGGCCGGAAGGGCGCCCGGTGCCGCCGTATGTTACGATCAAGGCACGTGACCGTCAGCGGGAGCAAGCAACGAGCCAGGTGGCGCGGGGCCGTGCGGGCCCTCGCGGCCCTCGTCGCGCTCGCGCCGGCCGTGGCCGCGGCCGACATCTGGAGCTACACCGACCCGAGCGGCGTCGTGCACTTCACGAACCTCGGTCCGCGCCGGGGGTGGAAGCGCGTCTACAAGACCGGCCCCGGCAAGGCGGCGGCGGTGCGCGGCGACTGCAAGGGGTGCGACCGGGTCCCGCCGCGGGACCGGTCGTCGGGGCGCTACGTGCGCTTCGACGAGCACATCCGCGAGGCGGCGCAGCTCTACCAGATCCCCGAGACCCTCATCCGCGCGGTGATCCGGTGCGAGAGCGACTTCGATCCGAGCGTGGTGTCGCGCGCCGGCGCGCGGGGGCTGATGCAGCTCATGCCCTCGGCGCAGCGGGACATGCGAGTCGTCGACGTGTGGGACCCGCGCCAGAACATCCTCGGCGGGACGCGCCTGCTGCGCGTGCTCGCCAATCGCTTCTCGGGTGATCTGGTGCGGACCATCGCCGGCTACCACGCCGGCGCGGGCGCCGTCGAGAAGTACCGGGGGGTGCCCCCCTACGAGACGACCCACGTCTACCTGAAGCTGGTGCTCAGGGAGTACTACGACCTGCGGGCGAAGGAGACCCGGGCCGCCGCCGTCGCGCGGGAACCGCCTCGCGCCCTCACTCCTTGACCCGGGCGGCCGCTCGTCGGTAATCTCCGGCAGGCGCCAGCCCCCCGGCGCCCCGTGAAACGCATGAGCACCTCGCCCGAGACCGGAGCGCCGAACGAGTTCCTCGCGCACCTCATGCACGGGGCCGATCTGCTGCGGGCCAACCAGCTCGAGCAGGCCCGCGGCGCGATCCTGGCGGCGCTGGCGCTGTCACCCGGGGAGGCGCGCGCGCGCAACCTCCTCGGTCTGGTGCACTTCCGGCTCGGCGAGCTGAGCGATTCGCGCAACATCTACCGCGGTCTCACCAGCGACTACCCGGAGGACCACGGGTACCGCCTCAACCTGGGCCTGGTCCACCTGCGCATCGGCGAGATCGACGACGCCATCGCGGAGCTGCGGCGGGTGGT
>JACRCY010000234.1 GCA_016218785.1 Deltaproteobacteria bacterium | reverse complement strand
GAGGTTCCCGCCGGCCAACTCCGGGGCGCCCGGACCGGCAGAAAACTTGCGACCTTGCCGCGTCGATGGTCATGTGACGACAGACAACCTCGTTCCACTGCCTTCTTCTCGTCGGGTTCGTTCCGAGCACCGAGAGTTCCGCTTCCTTCTGCTCGCGGCAAGGCGAGAGTGGGGAACGTCTATGAGCACATGGGGCTGTGCGATATCGCTTGCGTACCGAGGAACTGGTCGAACGTTGGTGATGAGTAGCTCCCGGTGGCCGTCGCGGCGGTCGGGCGACCAGTGAATGGGACGTCGCACGCGGAGCGACTCGAGGTCGAAGCCGGCGTAGAGCCGCCGCACGGCCGGCGCGTCCGCGTTGCTGACCATGACGTGGCAGCCGCGCCGGTCGAGGTCATGGACGACGTCGGCCAGCTCCCGATGGGCCTGGGCGTCGAACGCCTCGGGCTGGTAGTGGCTCCCGTTGGTGCCCTGGCGCCTCGGGGCGTAGTAGGGCGGGTCGAGGTAGACGAGGTCCCGCGCCGTGGCGGCGGCGAGCGTCGCCCGATAGTCCCCGCCGCGGAGAGTCACGCCCTGGAGCTGCGCCGACAGGCGTCTGAGCGTTTCTCGGTCGCAGCAGTTCGCCTCCGGGTTGTGGCCATAGGGCACGTTGAAGCGCCCGTGGCTGTTCACCCGATACAGGCCGTTGTAGCAGGTCTTGTTGAGGTAGATGAACCGCGCGGTCCGCGCCACCGGGTCGAGGTCTTCCGGCGCTTGCGCGCGCACGCGCAGGAAGTGCTCGTAGGTGTTGCGGTGCCGGGCGAGGACGCGGACGAGCAGCTCGACCTGGTCACGGATGACCTGGTAGCAGGTGATCAGCTCCGCGTTCACGTCCCCCAGCACCGCCCGGTGCGGGCGCAACGCGAAGAAGACCGTGCCCGCGCCGACCATGGGCTCGTAGTAGGTACCGTACTCGGCCGGCATGCGCCGGAGCAACCGGTCCATGACCCCGCCCTTGCTGCCGGCCCACTTCACGAACGAACGGGCCTTGCGGCCCTGCGGGCCGCGCGGCGTCCGTCTCGCGGACGCACCGGGCAGGCGTGGCACGGCCACGCGGCCAACACGATCAATGAGGCCCGCGAGCCCGGCCCGGCGGTAGCGGGCGGTCCAACGCTCCATGGTGGTCCGCGTCACCCCCAGCGAGAGGCTCGCCTCCATCGAGGAGACGCCGACCTGGCGAAACGCGAGCCCCCCGAGTACCACCTGCTCGCGCTCCTGCGCTCGCGTCACGCGGTCGGCCCAGGCCGGCTCCCCGATCTGCCGCCGCAGCCCGGCGAGCCTGGGGTCGAGGGCACACCTGCCGCCGCGGCGTCGTCGGTCCTGCGCAGTCACGCGGCCGATACTACCACAGACGCCTACTCCGCGATCACCTGCTCGGTCGCCGCCCTGCCCGGGCGATGGCGTCGTCCCATGTGGCACCTGTCCGGCGTGATGCAGCGGGTTGCGTCCTCCGCAGCAGCATACCGGAACTCGCGTCGCTTGGGGTGCCACTGGCGCGGGCGCTGAGGAGCGCCGGCGAGCAGGGGTTTCCCTTCTCGCGCCGACTTGAGCTGACGTGGACGTCCCCCAACCCGTCGAACCCGCCCAGGAACTCGGCCCGCACGAGCCGCGGCCATGCAGCCGCGCCGACGCGGGCCGTTGTGCTCCGGCGCTCCCTGTTGGAGGCGGCCGGCAGCGCTGCTACTATGAGCGCCCATGGCCGAGCATCAGGCAGTGCTGATGACGGCGCCGTCGGCCGAGGTCGCCGCCGACATCGCGCGTGCGCTCGTCGGCGAAGGGCTGGCCGCGTGCGTGAACATCGTTCCGGGCGTGCGGTCCATCTACCGCTGGAAGGGCGAGGTCTGCGACGACGCCGAGGTGCTGTGCGTGATCAAGACGCGCGCCGAGCGGTTCGAGGAAGTGCGAGCGCGAGTGGTAGCCCTGCACCCGTACGAGGTGCCGGAGGTCGTCGCGGTGCCGCTGGTGGCGGGGAACGCCGCCTACCTGGCCTGGGTCGACTCGCTCTGCCGATCGGGGGAGTGAGGCCAAGGCCATGCCGCGCCCACGCCGTAGCCTCTGGATCAAGCTGGGGGTCCCCCTCGTGGTCCTGGTGGGGCTCGGCGCCGCCATCGAGCTGCGACCGCGCCAGCAGACCGAGGTCGGCGTGGTGCTGGTGGCGCGCGGCGCGGTGCGGGACGTGGCCTCGTCCTCGACGGCGGGCGAGGTCATGCCGCTGCAGCGCGCCCTGGTGCGGACCGAGGTCCCGGGTCGCGTGCTCCGGCGCAGCCACGACCGCGGCGAGACGGTGAAGAAGGGGGCCGTGGTGGTGGCGCTCGACACCTCCGAGCTCGACGCCCGGCTCAGGGAGGCGCGCGCGGCGCTCGCCGCCGCCCACGTCGGCGTCACGCAGGCGCAGGTGACGCTCAGGCAGGCCGAGGACACGTACGCGCGCAACCAGGCCCTCTTCGAGCGCAAGGCCCTCGGCGCCGAGGCGCGCGAGCAGGCCCTGTCCGCGCGGGACGGTGCCAAGGCCGCGCTCCTCGCCGCCCGCGCGCGCGTGGCGCAGGGCGAGGCGGCGCTGCAGACCGCCCGCGTGGCCCGCGAGCGCTCCGAGCTGCGGGCGCCCTTCGACGGGCTCCTCGCGGACGTCGTCCCCTACGTGGGCGACGAGGTGATCGTGGGGGCGCCGATCTTCGAGATCATCGACGCCGCCAGGCTGCGGGTGGAGGCCAACCTCGACGAGGCCGACGCCAGCCGCGCGAAGGTCGGGCAGCCCGTCGAGGTCACCCTCGACGCCCTGCCCGGCGTGGTGCTGCGCGGCGCGGTCTCCCAGGTGGGGCCGGCGCTGCGCCGCGACCTCAAGGGCGCCCGGGTCATGCCGATCCGCGTCGATCTCGACGACACGAGCCGCCTGCGCGCCGGCATGGGGGCCAACGTGCGCGTGGTCGTGGCCGAGCGCCAGGACGTGCTCTACCTGCCGTCGAACGCGGTCGTCGGGCGTGGGTTCAAGCGCACCGTCTTCGTCGTCGAAGGCGGCAAGGCGCACGTGCGCCCGATCGAGACCGGGCTCGCGGACTGGGAGCGCACCGAGATCAAGGGCGGGCTACGCGAGGGCGAGAGCGTGATCTCGACCCTCAACGTCAAGGGGCTCGACGACGGAGTGCCGGTGAAGGTCAAGCCCGCCGTCCCGGGCAAGTGATGGCCCGGCCGCTCATCGAGATCTCGAGCCTGTCCCGCCGCTTCCCCATGGGAGAGACGGTGGTGGACGCGCTGCGCGGCGTGTCGCTCGCCATCGACCCAGGGGAGTACGTCGCCATCGTCGGACCCTCGGGGTCGGGCAAGTCGACCCTCATGAACCTGATCGGGTGCCTCGACACGCCCACCGGCGGCCGCTACGTCCTGGACGGCGTCGAGGTCAGCCGCCTGGGCGACGACGCCCTCGCCGACATCCGCAACCAGAAGATCGGCTTCGTGTTCCAGACCTTCAACCTCCTGGCGCGCGCCACGGCCCTCGACAACGTCGCCCTGCCGCTCCTCTACGCCGGGGTCAAGTGGCGCGATCGGCGCGCCCGTGCGGCCGCGGCCCTCGCCCGCGTCGAGCTGGCCGACCGCACCCACCACCGCCCCGACCAGCTCTCCGGCGGGCAGCGGCAGCGGGTCGCCATCGCCCGGGCGCTGGTGAACCGGCCGGCCATCCTGCTCGCCGACGAGCCCACCGGCAACCTCGACCGCCGCTCCGGCACCGAGATCATCTCCCTGTTCGAGCGGCTCAACGCCGAGGGGATGACGGTCGTGCTCGTCACCCACGATCCCGCGCTGGCGCGCCGCACCCGCCGCCGCGTCGAGATCCTCGACGGCGAGATCGCCGCGGACGTGCGCCAGGACGGGATCGGCGGGACGGCCGCATGAGCTTCCTCGAGCTCATCCGCGTCGCGCTCCAGAGCTTCGTCGCCAACAAGCTCCGCTCCCTGCTGACGACCTTGGGCGTCGTCATCGGCGTGCTCGCCGTCATCCTGCTCGTGGCCCTGGGCGACGGCGCCCGCATGTACCTCGAGAACATGTTCGCGGGCATGGGCTCCAACCTCATCATCGTGCGGCCCGGCAAGCGCGAGACCAGGGGCATGGGCCCGCCCATGAACACCACCTACAAGATCACGCTGGAGGACGTCCGGGCCCTGGAGCATCGCGCGGTGACCCTCGACGGCGTCACCCCCGGCGTCATGGGCGCCGCCACCGTCAGCTACCAGAACCGGCGCCGCGACGTGGTCCTGATCGGCACCGGCAGCCAGTTCCAGCGCATCCGGCAGATGCACGTCGACGTGGGGCGGTTCTTCGACGCGGACGATTTCGACGGGCGGCGTCGCTACGCCGTGCTGGGGCGCACCGCGGCGGCCGAGCTCTTCGGGGAGGAGAACCCCCTGGGGAAGATGGTCAAGGTGTCGGACGGCGAGTTCCGCGTCATCGGCCTGATGGAGAAGAAGGGCATGTCGCTCGGCTTCGACCTCGACGACCTCATCTTCGTCCCGGCGACCACCGCCCTCGACATGTACGGCCTGGAGGGGGTCAACGAGGTCCTCATCAAGGCGCGCGACCGGGCCGGGACCGCGGCGGCCATGTCCGAGATCACCGAGATCCTCAAGGCCCGTCACAACGGCCAGGAGGACTTCACCATCGTCAGCCAGGAGGACCTGCTCTCGACGGTCAACCAGATCATGGGGACCATGACGATGGTGCTGCTCGCCATCGCCTCGATCTCGCTGGTCGTGGGCGGCATCGGCATCGCCAACATCATGCTGGTGTCGGTGCGCGAGCGGACCCGCGAGATCGGCATCCGCCGCGCGGTCGGCGCCCGCCGCCGCGACATCAGGACGCAGTTCCTCGTCGAGGCCGTGGTGATCTCGATGCTGGGCGGCCTCATCGGCCTGCTCCTGGGGGGCACCATCATCTGGCTGGCGAAGGTGGCGGTGCCCGACCTCCCCGTGAAGCTGTCGGCGTGGATCGTCTCGATCGGCGTCGGCTTCTCGGCCTTCGTGGGCGTGGTCTCGGGGATCTGGCCGGCCATGCGCGCCGCCGACCTCGACCCCGTGGAGGCGCTCAGGTACGAGTAGGCATTCCCGGCACCAGCCCGCCGCCCGCCATCTGCTGCAGGATCTCGGCGAGGCGCTGCCGCGCGGCGTCGCTGTCGGGCGGGTCGGGGATGAGGTGGGTGGCCCGGAGCTGTATCAGCTCCTTGACCGCCTTCATGGTCACCTGGTCCGTGATCAGCACGCAGGGGACGTCGGGGGCCTGCGCGCGCAGGCGCGCGACGGTCTCGGGCTTCCCCAGGGGACCCACCAGCACGACGAGGCCGGCGTCGTGGCTGGCGACGGCCACCAGGACCGCCATGGTGTCGGCAGCGAAGATCGCCTGGCAGTGCGCCTGCATGACTTCCGTGCCGAGGCGAATGCGGGCCTCGTCGTCCGGCGCTCCGATGATGACCGTGGCGACGGGCGGGGTCTGCCGCTTCCACCGCCCGGTGCTCACGTCGGTGTCGAACTCGTCGGCGCCGTCGTCGACGGGAT
>JACRCY010000235.1 GCA_016218785.1 Deltaproteobacteria bacterium | reverse complement strand
GGAGAGTTCGCGCAGCGCGCGGCGCCCGTCCACGCCCATGCGCTTCAGCACCACGGAGATCGCGGCCCAGGCCTCAGCTCGGCTGGGAGCACGCTCCAACCGCCACCGGGGTGGGTCCCGATCTGTTGGCCCTGCCACCCTAGCAAACCCGCGGGCGATTGACGCCGACCGCCGGTCCCTCCTATACTCCGGGTTTCAGGGAGCGAAGCCATGGCCGAGAGCGGCGAGCGAATCGAGCGCGCGTTTCCCCGCTACGAGGTCAACGCGTACGTCGACTACACCGGGTCCGACGTCCTGCTCTACCACACCATCGAGAACATCTCGCTCGGGGGCATCTGCATCCGGACGCCGAGCGTCGAGGACGTGGGCACGATGGTCGATCTGGTGATCAACTTCCCCGAGCTGGACTCGCAGGTGGAGCTGCGCGGCGAGGTCGTCTGGGCCAACCGCGAGCCGCCGATGGACATCGGCATCCGCTACGTGGATCTCGACGACTCCAAGCGCGAGACGCTGCGGCGCTACATCAACCTGGTGCGCAAGAAGTAGGGCGCCGGGGCGGGCCCGAGCCCCGCGCGGTCACCGCCATGGCGACGACCGAAGAGCAGCGACGCCTCGTCGAGAAGCACCTCGGACTGGTCCGGGCGCAGGCCTCCGACATCATGCAGAGCGCCGGCCTGCCGGCGTCGATCGAGTTCGACGACCTGGTCAGCTTCGGCACCAAGGGGCTCATCGAGGCGGCCCAGCGGTTCCAGCCCGAGCGCGGCGCGGCCTTCGCGACGTTCGCGTACTACCGGGTGCGCGGCGCCATCTTCGACGGGCTGCGCAGCTTCGGGTGGGTCAACCGCCGCGAGTACGCGCGGCTGCGCGAGCAGGAGCGCGTGGACGCCTACCTGCAGAGCCACAGCGAGCGCACCGCGGGCGCGGGGCCCGCCCGCCTGGAGGACCAGGTCGCCGCCCGGGCCGAGGCCTTGGGCGGCGCCGCCACGGTGTTCGTCACCTCCCTCGAGGCGGAGGCCCGGCCCGACGCGGCCGACGAGCGTCCCGGCGCCGACGAGGTGATCGCGCTCGGCGAGCTGAGCGAGACGGTGCGCGCGGCGCTGCGCGAGCTGCCACCGCAGGAGCGCGCCATCGTCGAGGCGTTCTACTTCAAGGACCGCAACCTGCAGGACGCGGGACGCGACCTCGGCGTGTCCAAGTCGTGGGCGTCCCGGCTGCACGCCGCCGCCATCGACAAGCTGCGGCGACGCCTCGCGCGCGCCGACGAGGCTGCCCCTCCTGGCCCCCGGCCTCCGGGCCGCCCCCCGGCAGGCGGGCCGGCCAGGGGTGCCGCCGGGCCCGCTCGCGGCGGCGCCCGCCCCGCCGGGCGGCGGCGGTAGCGCCCGCAACGCGCAACTCGCGCCCCCGGCCGGCCGATAACCTGGCCGGAGGTACAACATGGCAGGCGTGATCGGTCCCATCGGCCCGGCTCGCGGCGCCCCTGGCGCGCCCCCCGGCATCCGGACGCGGCCCCCGGAACGGAGCTTCGGCGAGGTCCTCGGCGAGGTGGCCGGCAGGCGCCCGGCCGAGGCGGGCCCCGCGCAGCTCCCCACCGGGGTCGGGCCCGCTCGCGGCCCGGCGGACGTGGCGGCCTCACCGACGGCCGTGGGCCCGGCGCGCGGCCGCGACGGGCCGCAGCAGATCCGGCGCCTCCACGGCGACCTGGTCGAGGGGGAACGGCGAATGGATCAGGTCATCCGCTCCGCCCTGAGCGGCCGCGACTTCTCGATGCAGGAGCTGATCGCGATCCAGGCCACGGTGCTGCGGCACACGCAGGAGGTCGAGGCGGTCTCGCGCGTGCTGGACCGGCTCACGGGCGCCGTGAAGACGACGTTGCAGACACAGGTGTAGCGTGGCCGGCGGACGCGCCGCGTACTCGCACTGGCGTCCGTCGCGCGGTCCACGTTGACCGTCGGTCGCTGTTGGAGTAGAAAGCGCCCATGCGCCCCCGATTGTGGCTCGTGCTCGCGTCTCTCGCCGTCGGCTGCTCGGGCGTCGATCTGCAGAGCGGCCTCGAGGAGAAGCAGGCGAACCTGGCCATGGTGGCCCTCGACCACGCCGGTATCGCCGCGGAGAAGGTGCGCGAGGAGGGCGGTCGCGTCCCGACCTACCGCCTGCGCGTGCCGAGCGCCGACGCCGCCCAGGCCCTCAAGGTCCTGCGCTCCCAGGAGCTGCCGCGCGAGACGCCGAAAGGGGTGCTCGAGGTCCTGGGCCAGCCGAGCCTCATCCCGACGGCGACGCAGGAGCGCGCGCTCCACGTCTCGGCGCTCGGCGGCGAGTTGGCGCGCACCCTCGAGACCATCGACGGCGTGCTGGCCGCGCGCGTCCATCTGTCGCTCCCCGACGACAACCCGCTGCGCGAAGCCGAGCGCCGGCCCCACCCGAGCGCCTCGGTGCTGATCAAGGCGCGCGCCGGTGCTCCGCTCGCGGAGGACGACGTCAAGCGCCTGGTCGCCGGCAGCATCGACGGGCTCGACCCGGCCAAGGTGTCCGTGGTGGTGACCGTGGGCCTGCCGGCGCCGCCGCTCCAGGCCGTGGGCCTCGCCGCCGTGGGGCCGTTCCACGTGGCCCGGTCGAGCCGCGGGCCGCTCCTGGGCACGCTGGTCACCGCGCTCGTGGCCATCATCGGGCTGTGCGTGCTGCTCGTGGTCATCGCCCTGCGAGGCCGCGGCCGGCGCGCGGCGGAGGCGGCGTACGCGCCCCACGACGTGGTCGAGACGCCCGCCGCACGCGGCACCGGCGTGGTGAGCATGGCCACCCGCGGCGGCCCCCCGCGCTGACGACGATGGTCCCGACCTCTCAGGTCGGCGGGTGGCCGGCGTGGCTCGTGCTGGGCCTCGTCGCGCTCAGCCTGGCGCTGGCGGTGTCGCACGCCGTACGCCCGTCCCACCGCACCCTCGTCGCCGCCGTGGTGACCATGGCCGCCTGCTTCCTCGGCGGCCTCTTCGGCACCGCCGTGGGCCTCGCGAGGTCGTTCGGGTCCGTGGCGAGCATCGATCCCGCGCTCAAGTCCACGGTCCTCGCCCGGGGCATCAGCGAGGCGATGAACTGCACGGCCTTCGCCCTCGGCGGGACGCTCCTCTGGAGCGTCCCCTTCGTCGTGGGCGAGGTGCGGCGCCGGCGGTCCGGCAGACCGGGCGCCGCGACTCCCGCGACGGGAGGGCCACCGCGATGACGAGCAGGCGCCAGCGGCGGCGCCTGGCCCGCGAGGGCGCGGCCGCGCTCCGCGACCGGCCGGGCTGGGATCCGGCGCGGACCGCGGTGGAGAGCCCCATCGAGAAGCTCGCCGGGACGGCGCGCGCCGCCGCCGCCGAGGCCATGGCGGGCCGCACCGCCGACTGCGCGGCGTGCGCGGCCCGACGCCAGGAGCAGGGCGACGGGACCGCCCTCTGCGACGGGCACTTTGCGGCGCTCGTGGGGATCGGGGCGAAGGTCGGGCGGTGAGGTCGGGGGGATCGGGCTAGTAGTGGTACCAGTAGCCGCTGGCGGGGTCGTGGAACTCCCACCACCCGCCGTACCAGTACACCCAGCGGCCTTCGTGCCACTGCCGCTGGCAGCCACAGCTCTCCCAGTGGACGTGGGCGTCGTGCGCCGTCGAGAGCGCGATCGCGGTGCCTACGATGGCCGCGGTCACGGCGATGTTCGCGGCCGTTGCCGCGGTGTAGGCGAGCGGCGCGGCGGGTGCGTAGAGGCCGCCGCGCATGCCATAGCAGCCCGCGCCCAGGGACACGAACCCCGCGAGCGCAACGATGACGAGCGCACGTTTCATGGTGTCACTCCCTTCCCTCCCGGACTGAAGCAAGCGGCGGGCCAGGGGACGGCCACGTGTTTCCGGGACCTTGCGGTACGGCCAACGCCCCCGCGCCGTGAACCTGGCTTCACGGTGTGATGCCGCGGTCACGACGATCGGGCGACGAACGGGATTCGGGCGGGGTACGGGGCGCGGCCTACCGCTTGAGCAGGTACGTGTAGCCGATGCTGATCGGCTTGCCCTTGAAGCGCGGGAAGGAGGCGGTCTTGACCGCCGCGGAGACGCACTCGCCCGTGGGCGTGCCCGAGAACTCGCCGGTCACGGACACGCTGGCGATCTTGCCGTTCTTGCCGATCGTCACCGACACGCGCGCCACGCCGGCGACGTCGTACTTGTCGTAGCAGCCCATCACGCGTCCCCTGACCGACGACATGCCGCTCTTGATCTGGTCGGGGTTGAGCGTCTCGGGGAGCTCCTCGCCGGGCTCGGCCTTCTTGTCCTCCTTCTTGGCCGACGCGCCGGAGCGCAGCAGCTCGTCGAGCTGGTCGGCCTTGCTGCCGGGCCTGGCCGCCGGCTCGGGCTTCGCCGCGGGCACGGCCACGAGGTCCTTCGCGGCGGCCGGCTTCGCCTCCTTGGCCGCCTTCGGCTCCTTCGGTTCCTTCGGCTCGCGCTTCGCCGCCGGCTCGTGCCCCTCGGCCTTGGCGGCCTTGGACCGCTTCTCCTTGTCGGCGGGGTCGACGGCCGCGGGCTTCGCCGGCGTGGCCTCGTTCGGCGCCATCGCCACGGCGGGGCCGGCTGCGGCGACGGTGGGCCGCGACGCGGCCGGGGCCGACGCCGCGCCCGGGGCGCCCAGGTCGAAGGCGGCCGGCACGGGCGGCGGGGCCGCACCCGGGTCGGCCGCGCGCACGATCTCGCGCTTGCCCCCCTGCATCATGGCGAAGACGACGCCCGCCACGACGACGAGACCGCCCACGGCGACGACCGGGACGACCCACCCGCGGCGAGGCTGCTCGGTCCGGGGCGGGACCACGACCCTCGGCTGGCTGACGGCGGCCGGGATGTCGACGGCGGATACCGCCGCGACGGCATCGTCGACGTCGCGCTTGCGCGCCGCCTCCTGGGCCGAGATGTCACGCGAGGCCCTCTTGCGGATCTCGATGAGCCCCGAGTCCTCCTTGGGGGGCTTCTTCTCCTTGGCCTCGTCCTGGTCCTGTTCGTCGATCTTCATCGTCAGCCTCGACACGAAACTCTCGTGGTAGCCCTCGGGCGGCTGGGGCGCCGGGAGCGCCTTCAGGGCCGCGTCCACCGCTTCGAGCTCCCGCACCTCGGCGCGGCACGCCACGCACTCGGCGATGTGCTGCGCGACGAGCGCGCGGTCCTCGGCCGAGACCCGGCGGTCCAGGACGGCGGAGATGAGGCTGCGTACGTCGTTGCAGGCCATCACGCCTCCTCCAGGCTCATTGGCGGTGCCAGCCCGAGGCCAGCGAAGAAGCCGAGGAGCGGCGCGCCACTCGCGACCAGGCGGGCGACGCGGCGGGCGAGCAGCGCGCCGCGGGCGGCCCGCCCGGGTCCGGGCTTGCCCCCCTCACCGGAGGCCGCCGGCGTGGCGTCCTTGGCCGTGGCGCCCCCCGTGCCCCCCGTCGGAGTCGGCAGCACCGAGCCGAGGCGCTGGCGGAGCACCTTGCGCGCCTGGTTGACCCGCCACGCGATCGTGCCCTCGGAGCAGCCGAGGATCTCGCCGACCTGCTTGTGCGGCAGCTCCTCGATGAGCGCGAGCACCACCGTGACGCGCAGGGTGGGCGGCAGCGATTGGATCGCGTCGGCCACCCGCTGGTAGAGATCCTTGGCCTCCGTCTGGCGCCGTGGGTCGGTCGCGCTCTGGTCCCACCCTGGCGGCAGCTTGGAGTCGTCGAGCTGGCTGGTCCGCTGCCGCTGCACCGAGCGGAGGTGGTTGAGCGCGAGGTTGATGACGATGCGGTAGAGCCAGGTGAAGAAGTCCGACCGGCCGTCGAAGGTCTTGAGCGCCCGGTAGGCGCGCAGGAACGCCTCCTGCATGAGATCATCGGCGTCGGAGTGGTTGCCGACGACCCGGTAGGCGGTGGCGTAGACGCGACGCTGGTGCCGGCGCACGAGCGCGGCGAAGGCCTCGCGGTCGCCCTCCTGCGCACGCCGGATCTCGTCGGAGTCTGCGCCCATCGTCGGCTCTCGCGTCCCTCGCTCGCCGGGGGCGAGCCCGGTCGGCCACACTATAGGGCCGTCGGCTCCGTCGCACAATAGTTTGGAGAGCCTGCCCGGGGGGCCCGGGCGGGGCAGGTAGAGCAGCTTGCCCACGCCGATTGGACACCGCGCGGCGCGCCCCCTTGGGACGTCGCGTCACGTGCCGCGCGAGCGGCTAGGACGGCCCGGGCAGCTCCCCGTCGTCGTCTGCCGTGGCGGCGACGGTACCCCCGTCGGGCTCGGTCTCCGCGGCGGGCAGGTCCGGCTCCACCTCGGCGTCGGCCTCGGGCTCCGGCGGCTCCACCTCGTCCGCAGCTGCCCGTGCAGTCGCGCCCGGCGGCAGGATCGGCTGGACCTCGGCCGCGGCGAAGGTCTGGGGTGGCCCGCCTTCGAACCAGACCTTCACGTGACCGCCGAGGATGTCGACCTCCTGCACCTTCCCCTCGCCCTTCGGGGTCATGACCCGCTTGCCCGGCTTCGGCAGCCCCTTGCGCAGCTCGCGGTAGGTGGCCTCCTCGTACGCGAGGCAGCACTTGAGGCGCCCGCAGACCCCCGAGACCTTCTGCGGGTTCAGGACCATGTTCTGGTCCTTCGCCATCCGGATCGAGACCGGCTCGAAGCGCGGCAGCCACGTGGAGCAGCAGAGCTCCCGGCCGCAGGTACCGAGGCCGCCGACGATCTTCGACTCGTCGCGCACCCCCACCTGCCGCAGCTCGACGCGCGCGTGCAGGCGGTGCGTGAGGTCGCGGACCAGATCGCGGAAGTCGACCCGCCCGTCCGACGAGAAGAAGAAGGTCGCCTTGTTGCCGCCGTGGATGTACTCCACGCGGAAGAGCTTCATCGGGAGCTTGCGCTCCCGCACCCGCTCGCCGGCGAACTTCAGGGCGTCGGCCTCGCGCCGCTGGTTGCGCTGCTCCTGGCGCAGGTCGTTGTGATCCGCCTTGCGGATGGCCCGACGCAGCGGCTCGCCCGTCACGCGGCGGCCCGAGGCCACGGCGACCATGCCGATGCAGAGCCCCCGGTCGGTCTCGACCACGACCCGGTCGCCGCGTTCCAGCATCAGGTCGCCCGAGTCGAACTCGTGGACCCGGCCGGCGTCGCGGAACTTCACGCCGACGGTGTTCCACAGCTGGCCCGTAGCCGCGGGGGTCTCGTCGAGCTCCGCGAACACGTCCTCACCGTCCGGGTCGCGCACCACCGGCGGCGAGGCGAGGAACCGGAGCGGCGCCTCGTCGGTGTCGGTTTCCTCGACGGGAGTCGTGGCGGTCGCGGCCTCGGCCGGCTCGGCCTCGTCGCGCGCGTCGGTGTCGAGGGGGAGGTCCCAGCCGGAGTCGATCTCCCCGAACCCGCCCCGGCCGAGCCCGAGGATCCCGGCGGGCGCGCCACCGGCCTCCGTCCGGGCCGCGCCGGGCTGACCGGCCTGTGCCTGAGCCGG
>JACRCY010000233.1 GCA_016218785.1 Deltaproteobacteria bacterium | reverse complement strand
CGAGGGCCTGCGGGCGCCACGGGCGCCGCCGACGCGGACCCGGTGTCGTCGCGGGCCGGCGGCGCTGACCGGACCGTGCGGGCGCGCTACCCCGGCTCGCTGACGACCGGCAGCGGCGGCAGCGGCTCACCTTCGTCCGCCCGCGACGCCGCCAGGATGCGGTCCATCACCCGCTTGCCGCGCTCGGCGTCGAAGGCGCCCTGCCGCGACTCGCCCACCAGCTGGATGGCCACGTAGTCGATGGCCGCGACCACGCCGCGGATGAGCAGCGGGTCGAGGCGCTCGCGCCGCAGCCCGCGGTACTCGTGCTCGATCAGCTGGATGAAAGCCTCGACCGCGGCCTCGCGCCGGCGGCCGAACGTCGACCCCGGCGGGAACTGCTCGAGGAGCAGCACGCGCGCGAGCGGGCCGATGGCGAGGTGCGCGCCCAGGTAGGCCTGCAGGCCGGCCTCCACCTTGGCCGCCGGGGTGTCCGCGGCCGCCACGGCGTCGCGGATGAGCTGCAGCGCCGTCTCGACGGACTGGTCGAAGAGGAGGTAGAACACGTCGTCCTTGCTGCGGAAGACCCGGTAGAAGGTCCGGCGGGAGACGCCGGCGACCTGGAGGATGTCCTGCACCGAGGTGCGCGCGTAGCCGAGCCGGCCGAAGGCCGCGGCCGCGCCGCGGAGGATCACGTCCCGCGCCGAGTAGTCGGCGGGCGGCCGCCCCATCCGCCGCAGCCGGCCGGCGGTGGCCGGCCGCCGGGGCCGGGAAGCTCCCCCGGCCCCACTCGCCCCGCGTCGGGCCCTTGCCGCGCCACCCATGCGGCTCGAGTGTACCAGAGTGCCATCCGGCCGCGAGGGTGCTATGGTCAGTCCGACCCCGACGGCGAGGCGGTCCGGGCCGGAGCCCTGGTGCACGAGCTGTCGCTGGCGCAGGACATGATCACGACCCTCACCCGGGTGGCCGCGGAGCACCACGCCCCGCGCGTGGCGGCGGTGCACCTGAAGCTGGGCGAGTTCACGCACGTCGACCCCGAGACGCTGGCCTTCGCCTTCGAGGTCGCCTGCCGCGGCACCCTGCTCGAGGGGTGCCGCCTCGAGATCGAGCGCCTCCCCACGCGGCTGCGCTGCCCGGCGTGCGCCTGGGAGGGGAGCGCGACGCCCGCGGAGCACGTCTGCCCCACCTGCGGCCACCTGGGCTTCACCGTGCTGCAGGGGCGCGAGTTCCAGCTCGACTCGATGGACATCCCCGAGTAGGCCCCCGCATGCACGAGATCTCGATCAAGTCCGACGTGCTCGCCGACAACACCCTCGCGGCGCACCACAACCGCGAGCACCTCCACGAGCACCGGGTCTACGCCCTGAACCTCATGTCCGGCCCCGGCGCCGGCAAGACCACGCTCCTCGAGCGCACCATCGCGGCGCTGAAGGACCGCTACCGCCTCGCCGTCATCGAGGGGGACGTCCAGGGGCGCGCCGACGCCGAGCGCATCGGGCGCTGCGGCGTGCCGGTCACACAGATCAACACCGGCCACGCCTGCCACCTCGACGCGCGCCTGGTGCAGCGGGAGCTCCACGCGTTCCCGCTGGCGGAGCTCGACGTGCTGCTGATCGAGAACGTCGGCAACCTCGTGTGCCCGGCCGAGTTCGACCTGGGCGAGCACGACAAGGCCATGGTCCTCTCGGTCACCGAGGGGCACGACAAGCCCGACAAGTACCCGGTCATGTTCCACGTGGCGCGGGCCCTGGTGCTCTCCAAGCTCGATCTCCTCCCCCACGTCGACTTCGACGTCGAGCGGGCGACGCGCGCCGCGCGGGCCTTGAACCTCGACCTCGAGGTCTTCCAGGTGTCGGCCAAGACCGGCGCGGGCCTCGACGCCTGGCTGTGCTGGCTCGAGGGCCGCATCGCGCGCGTCAAGGGAGGCTAGCGCCATGTGCCTCGCGATCCCCATGAAGCTGGTCGCTCGTGACGGGCAGGACGGCACCGCCGAGATCTCGGGCGTCACGCGCAAGGTCCTGCTCGACCTCCTCCCCGACGCCGTGGTCGGCGACTACCTCATCGTCCACGCCGGCTACGCCATCCAGCGGCTCGACGAGGCCGAGGCCAGCGTGATCCTCGAGACCCTCGGCGAGTACTTCGCCGCGGCGGAGGCGGAGGGGTCGGCGATATGACCGCCGCGGACGTCGCGGCCCGCTTCCGCGACCCGGAGCTGGTGCGCCGCCTCGCCCGCGACATCGCGCGACGGGACCCGGGGCGCCCGCTGCGCTTCATGCACGTGTGCGGCACGCACGAGAACTACATCGGCCAGTACGGCATCCGCGACCTCCTGCCGCCGTGGTTGAAGGTGATCGCCGGCCCCGGCTGCCCGGTATGCGTCTGCCCGGCGGCGGAGATCGACCTGGCGGCGCGCCTGGCGCTCGACCACCAGGTGGTGCTCGCCACCTTCGGCGACGTGCTCCGGGTGCCGGCGCGGCTCTCCCTCTTCGACGCCAAGGCCCGCGGCGCCGACGTGCGCGTGGTCTACAGCGCCGCCGACGCGGTCGCCATCGCGCGGGCAGAAGCCAAGCGCGAGGTGGTCTTCTTCGCGGTCGGCTTCGAGACCACGGCGTGCACGGTGGCGTCGGCGCTGGCGCTGGGGGCCGGCCCGAACTTCAGCATCGTCTGCTCCCACCGACTCATCCCACCGGCGCTCAAGGCGCTGCTCGCCGTGGAGGGGCCGGTCCTCTCGGGCTACCTCCTCCCCGGGCACGTCATGACCGTGATGGGGACCGCGGAGTACGAGGTCTTCCCCCGCGAGCACCATGTGCCCCTGGCGGTGGCGGGGTTCGAGCCCGTGGACATCCTGCTCAGCCTCGACAAGCTCGTCGAGCAGGTGGCCGCGGGCGCGCCGGCGCTCTACAACGGCTACCCGCGCGCGGTGAAGGCCGCCGGCAACGTGGTGGCGAAGGCCCGCATCGCCGAGGTGTTCGAGCCATGCGACGCCTCGTGGCGCGGCATCGGCACGATCCCGCGGTCGGGGCTCCGGCTCCGGGCCCCGTTCGCAGCGCACGACGCCGCCGCGCGCTTCGGCGTCGCCCCCGACCCCTCCATCCCCGACATCGAGCCGGGCTGCTCGTGCCACCTGATCATGCTCGGCAAGGTGGAGCCCGCCGACTGCCCGCTCTTCGGCAACGTCTGCGTCCCCGAGCACCCGGTGGGGCCGTGCATGGTGTCGATGGAGGGCACCTGCCGCGCCTGGTACCAGCACCGGCGACCGGTCTGAGGCCCGCCATGGCCGAGTCACGAAGCCGCACCATCAGCCTGGGCCACGGCAGCGGTGGCCTGCTCACGCACGACCTCGTGCACGAGGTCTTCGGCGCCCGCCTCGCCAACCCGGTGCTCGACGGCGGGGGGGACTCGGCGCTGCTGGAGGTCGGCGGGGCCCGCATCGCCTTCACCACCGACTCGTTCGTGGTCAGCCCGCTCGTCTTCCCCGGCGGGGACATCGGCAAGCTCGCCGTCTGCGGCACGGTCAACGACCTCGCCGTGGCCGGCGCGGTGCCGCGTTTCCTCTCGCTGGCGGTGGTGCTGGAGGAGGGGTTCGACCGCGACCTCCTCGAGCGCATCGCCGACTCCATCGCGCATACGGCGGCGGCCGCGGAGGTGCTGGTCGTCACCGGCGACACCAAGGTCGTCGAGAAGGGCAAGGGGGACGGCGTCTACCTCAACACCGCCGGGGTCGGCCTGCTCCGGCCCGCGGCCCCGGGCGGCGCGGCCAGCGCACGGCCCGGCGACGTGGTGCTCGTGAACGGCCCCTGCGGCGACCACGGCGCGGTCATCGTCTCGGCGCGATCGGGCATCGAGCTTTCGTCCGGCCTGCAGAGCGACTGCGCCCCGTTGGGCGGCCTCGTCGCGGCGCTCTACGACGCCGGCGTGACGCCGCGCTTCATGCGCGACCCCACCCGCGGCGGCACCGCCGGCGTGCTCGCGGAGCTGGCTCGCGGCGGGGCCTGCGGCGTCGAGGTCGACGAGACCTCCCTGCCGGTGCGCGACGAGGTGCGCGGCGTGTGCGAGCTGCTCGGCATGGACCCCCTCTTCCTGGCCAACGAGGGGAAGGTGATCGTCGTGGTCCCGCCCGAGCAGGCCGCGGCCGCCCTCGCGGCCCTGCGCGGCCATCCCCACGGCACCGCGGCCGCCGCGATCGGTGCCATCACCGCGGCGCACCCCGGCCAGGTCGTGCTGCGCACGCGCTACGGCGGGCAGCGCCTCATCGACATGCCCGTCAGCGACCCGCTGCCCCGGATCTGCTGAGTGCGCCGCCGCTTCGAGGTCGCCGGGATCGTCCAGGGCGTGGGGTTCCGCCCCTTCGTCTACCGGCTGGCCACGCGCCTCGGCTTGGGCGGCCACGTCTTCAACCACGAGGCCGGCGTCACCATCGAGGTCGAGGGGGACGCCGCGGCCGTGGACGCCTTCGCGGCCGCGCTGCGCCCGGAGGCGCCGCCGCTCAGCCGCATCGACGAGGTGCGCGCCGTCGACGTCGCCGACGCCGGCGAGCGCGCCTTCCGCATCGCCCCGAGCGCGGCCCACGCGCGCGCCGCGACCCTCATCTCGCCCGACGTCGCGGTGTGCGACGACTGCCGGCGCGAGCTGTTCGATCCGGCCGACCGCCGCCACCGCTACCCCTTCATCAACTGCGTCAACTGCGGGCCGCGCTACACCATCATCGCCGACCTCCCCTACGACCGGCCCAAGACCACGATGCGGGCGTTCACCATGTGCCCGGCGTGCCAGGCCGAGTACGACGACCCGCGCACCCGGCGCTTCCACGCCCAGCCCAACGCCTGCCCGGCGTGCGGCCCCCGGCTCGCGCTGGAGGACGCCGCTGGCCGGCCGCTCCCCGCGGCCGACCCCGTGGCGGCCGCCGTGGCGCGCCTCGTGGCCGGGGCGATCCTCGCGGTGAAGGGCCTGGGCGGCTTCCACCTCGCGTGCGACGCCGCGCTGGCGGCGGTGGTGGCGGAGCTGCGCCGGCGCAAGCACCGCGACGAGAAGCCCTTCGCCGTCATGGTGCGCGACCTCGAGGCCGTGGCCGCCCTCGCCGCGGTGAGCGACGCCGAGGCGCGGCTGCTCACCTCGCCCGAGCGCCCCATCGTGCTCCTCGCGCGGCGCGCGGGCGGGCCCTCCTGCGACGAGGTCGCGCCCGGGAACCGCCGCGTGGGCGTGATGCTGCCGTACACGCCGCTCCACCACCTGCTGCTCGCCGACGCCGGCGGCTTCCCGGGGCCGCTCGTCATGACCTCGGCCAACCCGTCGGACGAGCCGATCGTGCGCGACAACGACGAGGCGCGCTGGCGTCTGCGCGGCATCGCCGACGCGTTCCTCGTGCACGACCGCGACATCCTGGTGCGCGCCGACGACAGCGTCCTGCACGTGGCCGCCGGCATGCCCCGCCAGGTGCGCCGCAGCCGCGGCTTCGTGCCCGTGCCCGTCCGGCTGCCGCGCGGCGGACCGCCGGTGCTGGCGGTGGGCGGCGAGCTGAAGAACACCATCTGCCTGACGCGCGGCCGCGACGCCTTCCTCAGCCAGCAC
Organism: Deltaproteobacteria bacterium; assembly: GCA_016218785.1. Lineage (GTDB taxonomy): Bacteria > Myxococcota_A > Polyangia > JACRCY01 > JACRCY01 > JACRCY01. The sequence goes on along the minus strand of JACRCY010000233.1, from coordinate 11,446 downwards.
ATCGGTGACCTCGAGAACGCGCCCACCGCAGCCTTCCTCGAGGAGATCGCCGCCCACCTGCAGCGCGTGCTCGATCTCCGGCCCGAGGTCGTGGTACACGACCTGCACCCCGACTACCACGCCACCCGCTACGCCCTTCACCGCACCGACCTCACGCGCCTCGCCGTGCAGCACCACCACGCCCACGTGCTCGCCTGCCTCGCCGAGCACGGCCGCGAGGCACCGTGCATCGGGCTGGCCCTCGACGGCACGGGCTACGGCCTCGACGACACCATCTGGGGCGGCGAGGTGCTCGTGGTCGACGGCACCGCCATGCAGCGGGCGGCGCACTTCCGCGCCCTGCCGCTGCCGGGGGGCGAGCAGGCCATCCGCGAGCCGTGGCGCATGGCCCTCGCCCTGCTGCACGTGGCCGGCGCGGCCGACCGCCTGGAGCAGCTCCTGCCACGCTGGCCCCACGCCGAGGCGCGCACGGCCCGCACCCTGCGCGACCTCCTCGCGCGGGCGCACCCCTTCCCGCGCTCCTCGGGCCTGGGGCGCCTCTTCGACGCGGTCGCCGCGCTCCTCGGCATCCGCGACCTCGCGACCTTCGAGGGGCAGGCGGCCATGGCGCTGGAGCAGGCGGCGGCCTGGGACCCGGCGGTGCCGCCCTACCCGATCGACCTCGTGCCGGCCGCCCCGGGCGGTACGCCGCTCGTCGTCGATCCCGCAGCGATGGCGCGCGCCCTGCTCGACGACCTCGACGCCGGCGCCACGCCCGCCCGCGCCGCGGCGCGCTTCCACGCGACGATCGTGGCTACGCTCGTGACGCTGGCGCAGCGGACCCGCGCGGACACGAGCCTGCGCCTCGTCGCGCTCGGCGGCGGCGTGTTCCAGAACCGCATCCTCCTCGAGACGATCTCCGCGCGCCTGACGGCGGACGGGTTCGAGGTGCTCGCGCCGGCGCAGGTGCCGGCGAACGACGGCGGCCTCGCGCTCGGTCAGGCGTACTTCGCGCTGCTGTCGCTCGGGTGAGCCGTTCGGCCGTCGCGCGCGCTTATCTTACGCGCGTGCTGCCCCGTTCTGCCGTCGAGTTCGCCCGGTTGGTAGTCGCGCTGCCCGACGCGCACGCAACTGTCGGCGCGCCCACACGACGCCGGTCAGCGTCTGTCCCCTTTCTACACACCGTAGCATCACGGATGGGGCGAAAGTGTCGGGTTTCAGGCACGCGTCGACGGAGCGCCAACACCAATCACGCCTCCTTCTGCGGTGCTAGCTGATCGGGCCCTGGTGGCACGGCGGGTGCATCGAAGCCAGGACGGTGAGGACGTCATGCGCACGCTGTGGGTGTTGGTGGTCGCGGGGTTAGTGGTGCCACTCGGCACCTGCTCCTCCACGCCCCGCAGTTGCAAGACCCTCCCGCCGCTGCCGCGGGTAGCCGCGTGCGCGGTGCCCGAGGGCGGCTGGAGCCAGGGCGGACACGGCTCCGCCGCCGACGGCTACTCGGTCATGCTGGCGGGACGGATCGCGAGCGCCGTAGACGGCGCGCCGCCCGACGGCTGCTTCGACTCGGGCGCCGTGGTCGGCACGACGCCGCGACCGACCGACGCCCCCTTCATGTGGTGGTTCCGCGCCGCCGACACCTCCGGCAAGAGCTGGACGGTGGGCGCGCTGGTGCCGCAGCTGCAGCGGCCGGTCGCACCCGGGCAGCTCGTGTCGGCGGAGTACCAATGGAGCGCCCGCGGCTTCTCGCCCACGCTCGGCCGTCTCGAGGTGCGTGACGGCACCGGGTCGCTCCTCCTCTGGCTCGGCCAGGGAGGCGACATCCCCGATCTGGCCCTGCCGGTGGAGGTGGCGACGCTGCGCCGCGGGGACGCCCGGTGCCAGGAGCGCGAGCGCTGCGGCGCCTGGCGCGGCCACGATCTCGTGATCTCCACCGGTGCGGCGCAGGCGACGCTGCGCTACGGCCGCGAGTCGGTGCTCGGTGATCTCCGCCTGGTGCATGGCGGCTACGACCTGGCCTCATCCTACACCGGCTGCAGCGACTGGTACGTGGCCAGCATCCTGGTGGCAGCCGTACCCGCGTTTCCCGTAGCGCGCCCCGCACCCACGGCCCCCCGCGACGCCACCTCCCCCGGGGTCACCCGACCCCGCGCGGCGTGCGGACCCGCGACCTAGGAGGACGAGTCGTGTCGACGTCGGCTTCCTCCGCCTGCTCCCCCTCGCCTCCGCGCGGCGCGCCCGACGCGGTCCTGGCGATCCTGCTCGCTCCGGAGGTCCTGCTCGCCCACGAGGTGCTCGCCTTCGTGGTCGCCAACCGGCAGCTGCTCCACGGGCTCCCGGCCGAGGCCGGCGCTCGGCTCGAGCGCGCCGCCACGTGCGCCGTGCTCCGCCTCGCCGGGCGCGATCCAGCGGGCGCCCGCGACGCGGCGAGCACCACGGCGGCCACCCTCGAGGCCGCCGTCGCCTGCGGCGCGCTCGGCGAGGCGCAGGCCGCGTTGCCGCGCACTCGGCTCGCCCGCCTGCGGCGTGCGCTCGCCCGCCGCGCCCGCGCCACCTGAGCCCGCGCCACTCCACAGTGGCTACGGCTCGAGGTCTGCGTCATACTCGAGCCGATGACGCGCAGGCAGCTCGGCATCCTGCTGGCGACCGTGGGCGGAGCCATGCTCGGCTTCGGCTTCTACTACTTCGTCGGCTGCCACTCGAGCTGAGGGATCACGGCCAACCCCGTCGTCGCCAGCCTCGTCGGCGGCGCGGTGGGGTTCGGGCTCACGGTCGCCGGGCGCGACTGACCGCCGCCGGGGCGTGGACGCCAGCGCCGCCGCGCGCGCCGGCGGTGCCGTTTTTTGTCTTTTCCCCGGCCGGGCGCTACGATTCGCGGCGGGCGCTGCAGGACGCCGGGCGCACGCCCGCGTCGCGACGAGTGCCCACGCACGAGGCCGTCACGCACCATGTGGAGCGCCCTGCCACCCCGGCTGTCCTACCGGGCCCGGCTCCTGGTCGGCGGCCTCCCCTGCCTGGCCCTCGAGCTGCTCCTGGTGGCGCTGCCGCTCCACCGGCTGCAGCAGCTGCCACCCCAGGCCACGCGGCTCGGCGTCTACGCGGGGCTCGTCGCCCTGGGCCTGGGGCTGCTGGTCCAGGCGCTGGTGCTGTGGCGGTGGCTGCGCCCGATCGACCAGGCGCTCCGCCTCAAGGCCGCGGGCGAGCCCCTCTCCGCGGCGCAGGCCGACGCCGTCTACTGCGCCATCCTGCGCGTGCCGGCCCGGGTGGTCTGGCTGCGCGCGGCCTCCTGGACGCTCGGCGTGCTCGGCGTGGCGGTCGCGCTCCACTACCGCACCGGCATGCCCACGAGCGGGCTCTTCGTCTTCATGGTGGTGGGCGCGCTCCACCCCCTGGGCGGCGAGGTGTTCCGCAGCTCCTGGTACGCCCGGGTGCTGCTCGACGTCCGCGCCGACCTGCTGCCCAACGTCGACCCGCTGCGGCTCTTCGCCGACAGCTACTTCGCCCGCCTGGTGCGCGGCTCCCTGATCCCCGGCCTCCTCGGCGCCGCCGGGGTCGGCGCCTTCGTCTGGCTGTTCGTGCGGGTGTCGCTCGAGCAGTACCGCGTGCTGCAGACCTACTTCCCGTTCACGGTGCTCGGCCTCACGGTGCTCTGGTACCTCGTGATGCTGCGCGCGCGGCGCCCCCTCGACGCCTACCTCGGCGCCGCCCTGGACAAGGGCACCGATCTGCCCCGCCCGGCCGCGGTGGAAGAGGCGATCCCCGCCTACCGCGCGGCCCAGGCGCTCCCCTACCGCCTCGCGTTCCTCAAGCTCTCCTCGTGGATCCTGGCCCTCCTGCTGCTCTGCCTCGAGGGGGTGCTCCTGTTCGACGTCGACGTCGAGACCGTCGTGCTCATCTCGGGCACCGGCGCCTTCGCCGCGATCGGCGTCGCGCTGTCCGAGGCCCTCGCGCACCGCGAGGTCTTGAAGCCGCTCCTCGCGCACCTCGCCGCCCGCCACCGCCTCTCGATCGACGCCGTGTCGTCACCGGTCACGCTGCGCGCCAAGATGCTCGCCGCCTTCCTCGGCCTGACGGTGTTCGCCTGCGGGCTGTCGTTCTTCTGGAGCTTCGTGGAGTACAAGCGCCTGGCGAGCGACTTCATCAAGAAGCAGTCCGACCTGAAGCTCGACTGGGTCATCTCGGACGTGGAGCGCCGCGCGAGCCGGCCCGGGCACGAGCCGCCGGAGCGGCTGGCCGAGAAGGCGCTGCGGGTGATCGCCGGACAGGACGAGGGCGCGAACGTCTACTTCGTCCCCGCCGGGACCAGGCGCGAGACTCTCGCGCTGGGCCCGGGCTTGAAGCCCGCGCCGCCGCTGCCCCGCATGGTGCGCGCCCGCTTCGCGCGCAATCACCGGGGCTCCCTCGAGGTGAACGAGCTGCGCCTGACCGGCACCTTCCGCACCCTGCGGAGCGGCGACCGTGACATCGGCATCCTGGTGACGCTCTACCCCGGCTACCACAGCCGGGGCCCCGGCATCGCCGGCTCGCTCCGCGCGCCCTTCGTGTTCTTCCTGGTGCTCTTCGCGCTCTCCGCCGTGGTGGTCCTGCGCGTGGTGCGGGAGCTGACCATGCCCATCCATGCCCTCGAGGAGCGCGCCAGCGAGATGGCCAGGGGGGAGCTCGGCCGCCCGGTCTACGGGATCGGCGAGGCCGACGAGCTGGGGCGCCTGACCTACGCCTTCGAGGAGATGCGCCGCGAGCTGAACCGCAAGCTGCGCTCGACCGAGTCGCTGACCATCGACCTCGAGCGCGAGGTCGCCCGCCGCACCGAGGACCTCGAGCGCTCCAACCGGGAGCTGCGCGACGCCCTGATCCAGCTCCGGCGCGCCCAGGCCGAACTGGTTCGCTCCGAGAAGATGGCCTCCATCGGCCAGCTGGTGGCCGGCATCGCGCACGAGATCAACAACCCGGTCAACGCTATCGCCAACACCATCTCGCCGCTGGAGGAGACGGTGCAGACGGCGGTCGGTGGCACGGGCGCCGCCAAGGAGGCGGCGGTCACCGACCTCACCGAGATGCTGCGGGTGATCCAGCGGGGCGCGCGCCGCACCAAGGAGATCGTGCAGGCGCTCCACAACTACGCCCGCGGCGACGCCGACCGCCTCGTCGAGGTCGACCTGCACCGCGGCCTCGACGACAGCCTCGACCTGCTCCGCCACCACCTGAAGGGGATTGAGGTCGAGCGGGCCTACGGCGCCGTGGGACGGGTGCGCGGCTTCGCCGGCCAGCTCCACCAGGTCTTCATGAACCTCCTCACCAACGCGGCGCAGGCCATTCGCCTCTCGGGCAAGGGGGGCAAGATCCGCATCACCACCAGCGCCCGGGGCGCCGCCGTCATCATCGCGATCACCGATGACGGCCCGGGCATCCCCGATCACCTGCTGGCGCGCATCTTCGACCCGTTCTTCACCACCAAGGACGTGGGCGAGGGGAGCGGCCTCGGCCTCTCGATCGTGCACGGCATCGTGGAGCGCCACAACGGCTCCATCAGCGTGGCCTCGGAAGTGGGCAAGGGGACCACCTTCACCGTGGTGCTGCCGCAGTCCGGCCCGACGGTGGTCGCCCCCCCGGGCAACGGCGACTCCGGCACGGGCGCTGCCGGCCACGCCGCCGGCGCCTGACCGCGGCCACACCGCGCGGCGGACGACGCGGAGCGCCGGCAGGCGCGAGCCGACGCCGTCCGGCGCCGCGGGAGGGGCCCCCACGGCCGGAGCCCGCGGGGGAGGGAGGGGACCCCGCCGGCTTCGTCGGCGGGGCGGGAGGGCGGAGCCCTTCCGTGGGGATGGTGAAGACGAACGAGGTGCCGCCCCCGGCGTAGTCCTCGACGAAGATCGTACCGCCGTGGGCCTCGACCGCCACCTTGCAGAAGGCGAGGCCCAGGCCCGCGCCCGCGGTCCGGAACTTCTCCGACAGGCGCACGAAGGGCTCGAAGATGCGCTGCCGGTCGGCCGTGGGCAGCGGCTCGCCGCGGTTGGTCACGGCGATCCGCACCAGCTTCGCCTCGACGGCGACGTCGAGGATGACCGGCTGGCCCTGCGGGCCGTGGTGGAGGGCGTTGAACACCAGGTTGCCGAGGACGCGCTCGACGAGGTCGCGGTCGGCGTCGAGCTCGACGTCGGTGGGCCCCTCCAGCCACAGCGGCGCGGCGCGCTCGCGGCTCGGCGCCTGGAACGTCCGCTTCACGTCGGCGAGGAGCGCGGCCAGCGAGAAGCGGTCCCGCTGCACCTTGAACTTGCCGCGGTCGATGCGATCGACGTCGAGGAGGTCCTGCACCATGTCGGTCAGGCGCTTCAGCCCGAAGGCGATGTCGTCGAGCGAAGTCGCGACCTCGTCGCGGGAGTCGCCGTCCTGGAGCTTCATGCGCGCGAGGTCGATGCCGAGGAGCGCGCCGGTGAGCGGTCCGCGCAGGTCGTGGACCAGGAAGCGGGAGAACTCCTGCCGCAGGCGGTAGGTGCGGCGCCGCTCCTCGAGGGTGTGCACCAGGCCGCGGGTGCGCAGCAGCGACCAGCACCGCGCCAGGAACTCCTCGGCCTGCACCGGCCGCGGGAACCACCCGTCGGTGCCCGCGGCGAAGGCCGTGCGGCGGTCGTCGGTCTCGTTGCCCCGGCCGACCAGGAGCACCGCGATGAGGTTGGTGGCGGCGCTCGCCTTGAGCTGGGTGCAGACCTCGATCCCGTCCACCTCGCCGTGGTCGGTGGCGATCACCGCGAGGTCGGGGGCCTCGACCTTCACCTGCTGCAGCAGCTGTCCGGCGCTCTCCAGCGCGACCGTGCGGACCTTCATCCGGGCGCACAGCGTCTCCAGCTCGCGGCGCGCGGCCGCGTCGCGGTCGCAGACCAGCACCAGCGGGTCCGCGGGGAAGCCGAGCAGGAGGCTGGCCGTGGGCTGCGTGGCGGGCATGGCGCGGAGGGTCGTGGCCCAGGTCGAAGAGTGCGGGAGCACCGTTGGCGGGGCAAGCGTGCGTGCGCCACCGCACGCGCGGGCCCTGACCGTCGTTCGTGCCGGCGGCGCGCGCCGGGCGCGCGGCGGCATGGCCCGGTCGGGGGTCCGCCTTCACGCCCGCCCGCGCCAGTGCTACCTTCTCCTTCGTGACGCTGTTCAGCGACTCCCTGCGGGCCTTCCTCAAGCCCATCCTCCCGTACCTCGACGACCCCACGGTCTCCGAGGTGCTCGTCAACGCGCCCGACGACATCTGGTTCGAGCGGGGCGGCCGCCTCTACCGCGCCGACGTCTCCTTCACCGAGGACGGCCTCCTGGCGGCGGCGCGCAACATGGCGCAGTTCGTGGGCCGCCCGATGTCGGAGGAGTCGCCGCGCCTCGACGCGCGGCTGCCCGACGGCTCGCGCATCCACGTCATCCTGCCGCCCATCGCGCGCAAGGGGACCGCCATCTCCATCCGCAAGTTCCACCAGGGCGGCCTCACCGTGAACGACCTCATCCACGGCGGCTCCATGACCCCGGAGCTGGCGCGCTTCCTCCAGGCCTGCGTGGTCGCCAAGCGCAACATGGTCATCGCCGGCGGCACCGGCAGCGGCAAGACCACGCTGCTCAACATCCTCGCCTCGCTGATCCCGGACGAGGACCGCATCGTCACCATCGAGGACTCGGCCGAGCTGCAGATCCGCAAGCCGCACCTCGTGACCCTCGAGTCGCGCCCCGCCGACAAGAACGGCCGCGGGCAGGTGACGCTCCGCGACCTCCTCAACAGCTGCCTGCGCCTGCGCCCCGACCGCATCATCGTCGGCGAGGTGCGCGGCGGCGAGTGCTTCGAGCTGCTGCAGGCGATGAACACCGGCCACGGCGGCACCCTGTGCACCGCTCACGCCAACTCGCCGCCCGAGACCCTGGCGCGCCTCGAGAGCCTGTGCCTGCTGTCGGGCGTCGAGCTGCCGCTCACCGCCATCCGCTCGCAGGTCTCCGCCGCCCTCGACATCGTGGTCATCGCGGCGCGCCTCGCCGACGGCACGCGGCGCATCACCCACCTCTCCGAGGTGCTCACCCTCGACAGCCGCGGTGACTACCGGGTGCAGGACCTCTTCGTCTTCACCCAGACCCGTCGCGACGCGGAGCACGTGGAGGGGTACATGGCGCCCACCGGCTGCCTCCCGACCTTCCGCGAGCGGCTCGTCGCCGAGGGGTTCACCGACCTCGTCCCCGAGTTCTTCGACCCGCGCGTCTACGGCTACCAGCCGCCGCGCTTCTTCACCTCGGTCCAGGACGTGGGGCGGCCGCGCTTCGTGCGCGCCGACACGCACCCGGGCGTCGAGCCCGAGGAGTAGCCGGCCGCGCGCGCCGCGACCCGAGCCGGGCACAACCGCGATCGCGAGCGCGTGCGGGAGCGCCTGGCCCCGCGCCCGGTCTGATGTCACAATGTCAACGCCAGGCCGCCAAGATGTCAACTCACGGCCCCTGCGCAGTTGACAGAGTGGCAACGAGATGCCTAACGAATTGAAATCACGCAATCGCGTGGCGCGCTCCGCGTCCTGCCTTCATGGCACCAAGCTTGTAACGAACCTAGGTCGGGCCAGCACCACCCCTGCGAGGAGCACGTCATGAGCCAGGACACCCCCACCCTCCTGATCGTCGACGACGAACGGCCCATCCTGGACTCGCTCCAGACGATCTTCGCGCGCGAGGGGCTGGAGGTGCTCTGCGCCGGCTCGGGGCAGGAGGCGCTCGACCTGCTGCGCCAGCGCCGCGTCCAGGTCCTGCTGACCGACCTCATGATGCCGGGCGTCTCGGGCGCCGACCTGCTCAAGGCCGTGCGCACGCTGGCGCCCGAGACCGAGGTCATCGTGATGACCGCGTACGGCACCGTCGAGACCGCCGTCGAGTCGATGAAGGACGGCGCCTACGACTTCGTGACCAAGCCGGTCAAGCGCGCGCACATCGTGCGCGTGGTGAAGAAGGCGCTGGAGAAGCAGCACCTCGTGCTCGAGAACCGCAGCCTGCGCGCCCAGCTCGAGGCCACGCGCGCGCGCGCCGTCATCGGGCAGAGCCTGCTGTGGCGCCGCACCGTCGAGGTCGTGACCCAGGCGGCGGCGTCGCAGGCCACCGTGCTGCTGCTGGGCGAGAGCGGCACCGGCAAGGAGGTGCTGGCGCGCCTGCTCCACGAGCGCAGCCCGCGCGCCACGCAGCCCTTCGTGCCGGTGAACTGCGCCGCCATCCCGGAGACGATCCTGGAGGCCGAGCTGTTCGGCTACGAGCGGGGCGCCTTCACCGGCGCCGTGCAGCGCCGCGAGGGGCGCTTCGTCAGCGCCGCCGGCGGCACGCTGTTCCTCGACGAGGTCGGGGAGATCTCGCCGCCGGTGCAGGTGAAGCTCCTGCGGGTGCTGCAGGACGGCGAGGTGGAGCGCCTGGGCGGCAAGCCGGTGCACGTGGACATCCGCCTGTGCGCCGCCACCAACCAGGACCTCACGCGGGCCGTGCGCGAGGGCCGCTTCCGCGAGGATCTCTACTACCGCCTGAACGTGATCGCCGTGCAGGTGCCCGCCCTGCGCGAGCGCGAGGGGGACGTGCCGCTCCTCGCGGAGCACTTCCTGCGCCTGTACTGCGCCAAGAACGCCAAGCAGATCGGGGGCCTCACGCGCGCGGCCATGGACCGGCTCGAAGGGCACGACTGGCCCGGCAACGTGCGCGAGCTGGAGAACGTGATCGAGCGCGCGGTGGTGCTCACGCGCAGCGACGTGATCACCGACGACGATCTGCCCCGCGAGGTGCTCGGTCACGCCGGTCACAGCGCCGACGGCCGCGCGCTCGTGATCCCGGTGGGCACGCCCCTCGACGAGATCGAGCGCCGGGTGATCCACGAGACGCTGCGCCACACCAAGGGCGACAAGCGCCTGTGCGCGCAGCTGCTCGGGATCGCGACCCGCACCATCTACCGCAAGCTGGAGAGCGAGCGGGGCGAGGCGCCACCCGAGGCCGGCACCGCCAACGACCCCGCGGCGGCGGCGCCTGCGCCAACGGATCCCGACCCACCCGCGGCCCGGTGACAATGTGGCACTCCACACCGTGCCAGCCCCCGGAAGAGCCTCCTAAGCTCGCGTAGTTGACGGCACCCGGGCGTGGCACCGGGGTTGCACCCCTACCACCACGGGCTTCCGACCCTCAACCAGCCGGACGGGACGCCGTGATCGACCTGGTGAAACGCTACTACTGGGGCCTGAACCTCCTCGTCATCGGGGTCTCCGCCTACTTCGCCGCCCGCGCCTCGCTGCACGTGGTCGAGGCCAAGTTCCTCCTCGGCGAGGGGCCGCAGAAGACGAGTCACCTGCGGCGCGCCGCCATGTCGCCGCCCAAGATGGCGCACTCGAAGGAGACGCGGGCGATCCTCGAGCGCAACATGTTCTGCTCCGACTGCCCCCCGATCATCCCGCGCGACCGCGGCCCGGACGGCGACGACAAGAAGGGGCAGGAGATCAAGTCGAACCTCCCGCTGCAGCTGGTCGCGACCCTGGTCTCGATCGACCCCGAGTGGTCCTTCGCCGTCATCAAGGACACACAGGGGCGCGAGGTCGCCGACGACAAGGGCCGGATGGTCAAGGTCTTCCCCTTCGCGATGTACTCCCGCGGGCACCGGATCTCGAACCACGACGCCCAGCTCGACCGCGTCGAGGAGCGGCGCGTCTACCTCAAGGTCGCCGACCACCTCGAGTACGTCGACCTGCAGGGCGTGGCGAGCCAGGAGAAGACGCTGGCCTCGGCCAGGCCGCCGACGGGACCGGGCGGCCAGCCGTCGACGGGCGATCTGCAGAAGGGCGTACGCAAGGTGTCGGAGACCCAGTACGAGATCGACCGCAACCTGCTCGAGAAGGTCCTCGGCGACACCAACGCCATCGCCCGCTCGGCGCGGGTCGTGCCGTCGGTGTCACCCAAGGACGGCAAGCCCAACGGCTTCAAGCTCTACGCGATTCGCCCCGACAGCGTCTACTCCACCATCGGGTTGCAGAACGGCGACACGGTCTCCGCCATCAACGGGCAGGAGATCAACTCGCCGGAGAAGGCCTTCGAGCTGTACGCCAAGCTGCGCACGGCGAGTGGCTTGCAGATCTCGATCATCCGTCGGGGTCAACCCATGACCATCGACTACTCGATTCGCTAGGAGACGTACCGTATGACGACCGCGACACAGTGGTCCGGTGGCTCGACGCGGAGGGCGGCTCGCCCGGGCCGCGGGATCCGCGCGGGAGGTCGGCTCGCGTTCCTGCTCGCCGCGGCGCTCGGCGGGCTCCTGCTCGCCCCGCGCGCCGGGCTCGCCCAGCCGACTCCCGGCAAGCCGGACGGCAAAGGGCTGGCCCGACCGCGGCTGCCCATCAAGGCGACCGATGTCGCCCGCCCGCGCGACAAGCTCACCAAGCCGGTCGAAGCCGCGCGGGGGACGCCCCCGGCACCGCCTCCGCCGGCGGGCCGCCCTGGCGCCGCCCTG